>CALPMA020000157.1 GCA_943324545.2 Chitinophaga pinensis | reverse complement strand
AGTATATTGTTGCTTTTTTGAAATGCGTTGGTTTTTTGCGCTTCCTTTTCTACAAATATCTTCCCATTAAAAACTCCTGTGGAACGATCTGAAAAGATCCCTTTATAATCTTGGTGGCTTTCGCAATTTGGTGTCGAATGCTGAACTAATGTATAATGGTCTACGTGTTGCTTGTCGCCAATGATGGTAATCCCGTTCAAATTACTTACAATTCGTTCTCCAAAATGATAAAAATTCAAGTTGTTTCTAGTTAAGTTTCCACCAAACGAAAACGTGTTTACAGAAACGTTGGTTTCTTGTTTTTGAGAAACATAAGTATTATCAATTAAGTTGGCCTCTAAATTATCATTTTGAATTTTATAATAATCTACTATGGCTCTTTTTTGCGCGAAAATCTCCGTCACCGAATTCGTTAAAACGGGATTTTCATTCAAACTTTGATGTCTTTCAATAATTTGCACGTGAGAATTTTCACCAACTACGACCAAGTTTCTTGGTTGAACTAAAAGTGCCGTTTCGCTTCCTGTAGAGAAATACATGATTTCAATTGGCTTGTCAACAACTTTGCTTTTTGGAATATTGATGTAGGCGCCTTCATTGGCGAAAGCCGTATTTAAGGAAGTCAAACTTTCGTCTAAATTGGCAATTTTGTTGAAATAATTATCGATAACCATTTTGTATTTCGGCTTGTTCAAGGCTGATGACATTAGGCAAACATCTATTCCGTCGTGAGTTGTAGAAGATAAAAACGAACTGAAAACGCCATCAATAAAAACTACTTTATAGGTATCAATTTCGTGAAGGAAATATTTTTTTACATCTGCAAATTCAATATTATTTTCGTTTTTAGGGAAAACCGAAAAGTCATTTTTCAACACGGAATTCAAAGACGTATATTTCCAAGCTTCCTCTTTTTTTGTTGGGAAACCTTTATTTTCAAAGTTTTTTATTGCCGAAGTACGAACGTCATGCAAATCAGAATTTACATCAATTTGCTCTTCAAAAGCCATAAAAGACGATACTAATTTTTCTTTTAATTCCATTTTAATTTTCCGCTTTAATCCAATCGTATCCTTTTTCTTCTAATTCTAATGCCAATGAGGCATCGCCAGATTTCACAATTTTTCCGTTGTATAAAACGTGAACAAAATCAGGAACAATATAATCCAAAAGTCTTTGATAGTGCGTGATTACAATGATGGCATTTTTGTCGCTTTTCAATTTATTTACCCCATTGGCAACAATTCTAAGCGCATCAATATCAAGTCCTGAATCGGTTTCATCTAGAATAGCCAATTTAGGTTCTAACATTGCCATTTGGAAAATCTCATTTCTCTTTTTCTCTCCTCCGGAAAATCCCTCGTTTAAAGAACGAGACAAAAATTTACGGTCAATTTCCAATAATTCCGATTTCTCACGAATCACTTTTAGCATTTCATTAGCGGGCATTTCCTCTAAATTATTTGCTTTTCTAGTTTCATTAATTGACGTTCTAATAAAATTGGTTACTGAAACTCCAGGGATTTCAACAGGATATTGAAATGATAAGAACACCCCTTTGTGCGCTCTTTCTTCAGGAGATAAATCGGAAATATCTTCCCCTTCTAAAAATAGCTCTCCTTCGGTAACTTCGTAGTTTTCGTTTCCGGCAATAATCGCTGAAAGCGTACTTTTTCCTGCACCATTTGGACCCATAATGGCGTGGATTTCTCCCGCATTCACTTCAAGGTTAATTCCTTTTAATATTTCTTTATCGCCTATTGATGCGTGTAAATTTTTAATGCTTAACATAATTAATTTGGAAATTTGGAAATTTAAAAATTAGATAATTAAAACGAATTCGTTCATTATTAAAATATCTGTTTTCTAGTTTCACATTATTTTTGTTTTGATGTAATTATTATTTTATTTGAAATTCTTGATATATTATTTATTTGTTCTAATAATTCGTCTACATTTGGATAATTCTCTGAAAATTTGCACAATTCTAACCAGTAAATTGTTTCTTCATTCCTTAGCTGAGATTTTAAATTTTATGAATAAAATCGGCTTTACTTTCAGCATTTTGAGCTTCTCTAATATTTGCGCCTATTGAAGTTCCAGATTTTAATAATTGATTTGCAACCACAAATTTTTTACTGTCTTGCAATCTCTCACAATATTTAATAATATCAAGGGCAAACTTAAAAGTTAAGGATACAATTATATTCTCTTTGTTCTCCATTTACAAATTTTAAAAATTAAAAAATTTCCAAATTATCCTTACCCTACCGAACCTTCTAACGAAATCTCCAATAATTTCTGAGCTTCAACGGCAAATTCCATTGGCAACTTATTCAAAACGTCTTTACTGAAACCATTTACTATTAATGCAATGGCTTTTTCGGTTGGAATTCCGCGTTGGTTGCAATAAAAAACTTGGTCTTCTCCAATTTTACTTGTAGTTGCTTCGTGTTCAATTTTGGCTGTTGTATTTTTACTTTCTATGTAGGGAAAAGTGTGCGCCCCACAATTATTTCCCATTAATAAAGAATCGCATTGGGAGAAATTTCTCGCATTTTCGGCTCCTGGGCCAATTTTTACTAACCCTCTATAACTATTTTGAGATTTTCCTGCTGAAATCCCTTTTGAAATAATAGTCGATTTAGTATTTTTACCAATATGAATCATTTTTGTTCCTGTATCGGCTTGTTGGAAATTATTGGTTACCGCTATTGAATAAAATTCACCAACTGAATTATCTCCTTTTAAAACCACCGAAGGATATTTCCAAGTTACTGCAGATCCGGTTTCAACTTGTGTCCAAGATATTTTGGCATTTTTCTCACAAATTCCTCTTTTGGTTACAAAATTGAATACTCCTCCTTTTCCTTCTTTATTTCCTGGATACCAGTTTTGAACAGTAGAATATTTTATTTCGGCGTCCTCCAATGCTATTAGCTCAACAACCGCTGCGTGCAATTGATTTTCATCACGGCTAGGCGCTGTACAGCCTTCCAAATAAGATACATAACTCCCTTCATCAGCAATTAAAAGTGTTCTTTCAAATTGTCCCGTTCCAGCTTGATTGATTCTGAAATAGGTTGAAAGTTCCATTGGGCAACGAACGCCTTTTGGAATGTAACAGAAAGAACCATCAGAGAAAACTGCCGAATTTAAAGCGGCATAAAAATTATCTTTTTGAGGCACAACCGTTCCCAAATGTTTTCTGACTAATTCAGGATGCTCTT
>CALPMA020000156.1 GCA_943324545.2 Chitinophaga pinensis | reverse complement strand
TAAATTAACTTTAGACGGAACTTGCATGTCTTTATCACCATTAAGTACTAAAACCGGACATTTCACTTTTTCTAATGCTAATGCTGGATTGTATTTAATAAAAAATTGCATCCAAGGACTTAATAATTGACTCACTTGCATGTTAATAAATTCCGATTCGTTAATTCCATCTGGAATTTTGGCCTTTGGATCTGCCTTAATAGATTTGGATATTAATTCTGTTATATCCTTTTTCACTTGATCAGAATTCGTCGCTTTTTTTACAATTTCAAAAGCTTCTGTATTGGTGATTTTTGATTTCTTCAAGTCCTCTTCAGAAATTCCTGATGCCTTTCCAATTAACTCTTGTTGTAACAACAACAGTTCATCACCTGGAATTCCAGTTCCTGCTAGCAATATAATAAACGAAATGTTTTTTGATTTATTAGCTACCATTGGCGCTATTATTCCCCCTTCGCTATGACCTATTAATCCTATTTTCTTATTGTCTATTTCCTTACGTGTTTGTAAATATTGTAACGCTGCTTCTACATCTGTGGAAAAATCTAAAGTGGTTGCCGTATTAAAATCCCCTTTTGACATTGCAGTTCCTCTATCGTCAAAACGTAAAACCGCAATTCCATTTTTAGTTAAATAATCAGCAAGTACCAAAAAAGGTTTGTGCCCTAATAACTCTTCATCTCTATTTTGAGCTCCACTTCCTGAAATTAAAATTACAGCAGGAAAAAGGCCTTCTTTAGTTGGTAAGGTCAAAGTTCCTGCAAGATTTATATTGGCTGATTTATTTTCGAAAACTACGTCTTCAGTATAATAAGAATAGGGTTTTTGAGGTTCTTGTGGTCGTTTAATTATTTCTTTATCCACTTTTCCTTTCGATAAATTCATTGGAAAACTTTGCCCAGATTGTTTAAATGTTCCAATGATAATTCCATCTGTCCCTAAAACACCTTCGTATTCAATTCCAGCATTTGTAATAGCAATAGTTAACTTCGAATTCTCAAAATTAGTTTTCGTAACAGGTATTCCAAAAGCTTTTTGATCAGGACTATCCATGGTTGAAGAAAACCCTTTATCCGTTTTATTGACATGGAAAACCAAACTCAATTGCATTCCTTGTACTTTTAATATCCCGTTCCAAGTGCCTATAACCTCTTGACCAAATACAGTTGAAATAACTCCGAAAATAAAGATAAAAGTGAATAATTTTTTCATGAATAATTTAATTTAGAGTATAAAATATAGATTGATATTTTGAATTTCAAATACAATGAAAAAGAATAAAGAAAGAATTAAAATTGTTTAGTGATACTATTAAAAAATAGATTTTCAGGAAAAAACTAACTACAAAATAAAATTGATATTTCACCAATTACAATTAGTATTCCTGTATATTAATTTTAAAAGGCAAGGCAAATATCTAATTAGTAATGTTACTATACAAGTAATTGTATTGCTTTTTTTGTAATTTAGCGAAAATTAAATTTTCTATGCCCAAAGATTGTATAAGCTATCAAAATTCAGGATATTTCACTCCGATGATGAATGATTATTTAAATCAGGAATCAAGCCTACAATCATTTTACAATCGATTCCCAACTATTGACAATTTCGAAAATCAGATTAAGGAGAAACAGCAAAATTACAATTCACATAATCGTGAAATTTTAGTTTCTGTTTTGAAGAAACAATATGAAGGCCTTTCAATTTCAGAATTAACTAGGAACAATATAACCACGCTTTGTAAAGAAAATACATTCACAATTACCACTGGACATCAACTAAATTTATTCACTGGCCCTTTGTATTTCTTATACAAAATAATATCAACTATTAAATTAACGACCGAATTAAAGAAGAAATATCCTGACAATAATTTTGTTCCAATCTATTGGATGGCAACGGAAGACCACGATTTTGAAGAAATAAATTACTTTAATTTCAAAGGCAAAAAAATCAAATGGAATAAAGAAAGTACTGGACCAGTGGGTAGATTATCCACAGAAGGACTTCAAGAATTGATATCAGTTTTTGAAATTGAAATAGGCTCTGGAATAAATGCCAATGAATTAAAAAAACTGTTTGAAAGTGCCTACGGAAATACTGATTCTTTAGCTAATGTCAACCGAAAATTAGCCAATGAATTATTTGGAACCTACGGATTAGTAATTATTGATGCAGATGATTCCGAATTAAAAAGTCAATTTATTCCTAATATAAAAGAAGAATTACTACAAAATACCTCTTATAAATGCGTAAGCGAAACAATAGAAAAACTAAAAAAATATCCAACTCAAGTAAATCCTAGAAAGATAAATCTATTTTATATAGAAGACAACTTAAGGGAAAGAATTGTTTTTGAAGAGGGTGTTTTCAAAATAAACAATACTAAAACAACCTTTTCTCAAAATGGATTACTTGAACTATTAGAAACCAACCCAGAGAAATTTAGTCCCAATGTAATTCTAAGACCATTATATCAAGAAGTAATTTTACCGAATTTATGTTACATTGGTGGCGGTGGAGAAATTGCCTATTGGTTGGAATTAAAGTCAACATTTTTGGCATTTAAATGTACTTTTCCTATTTTATTATTAAGAAATTCAGCTCTTTTAGTATCCAAAAAACAAAAGGTAAAAATGGAAAAACTTAAATTGAGTTGGGAGCAATTGTTTGCAAAACAAGAAGTACTAATAAATCATAAAGTAAAAGAAATAGCTCAAATTCCAATTGATTTTTCAGCACAGAAAATTGCATTACAAAAGCAGTTTTCAGATCTACATATTATCGCAAATCAAACAGACAAGTCCTTTTTAGGAGCAGTTAAAGCACAAGAAGCAAAGCAAATAAAGGGTTTAGAAAATTTAGAAAAGCGATTTTTAAAGGCCCAGAAAAAGAAATACGAGTTAGAATTAGAGCGAATAATCAACATACAAAACGAGTTATTTCCAAATCAAAGTTTACAAGAACGACACGCTAATTTTTCTGAATTTTATTTGGAATCTGGAAAAACATTGGTTTCAAAATTATTTAATGAATTCGATCCTTTAGATACTAATTTTACGATTCTAACATTATAATGAGGTAATAATTGGAATTCGTTTAAAATATCTTATTTTTGCAAAAAAATTATAAAAAACAAAATGACAACAAATAGAACATTTACAATGATTAAACCAGATGCTGTTGCAAACGGACACATCGGGAACATTTTAGCAATGATTACCAACGGAGGTTTCAAAATCGTTTCTTTGAAATTAACTCAATTAACTGTGGCAGATGCTCAAGCATTTTATGC
>CALPMA020000155.1 GCA_943324545.2 Chitinophaga pinensis | reverse complement strand
AGGAAAATGAGTTCAAGGAATTGTATGCCGATGAGGAAAAACCTACTGAAAAAGCGTATGTCAAAGACTTGCAATTGGACACCGATTTCGAATTATTATTCCCTGACGAATACATTAATAATATTTCTGAACGACTCAAATTATACAACGAATTGAGTTTGATAAAAGATGAAATTACCTTACAAGTTTATGAAAATAAGCTCGTGGATCGCTTTGGACCTTTGCCAAAACAGGCGATTTCTTTATTGAACAGCATCAAAATAAAATGGATTGCCACACAACTAGGAATCGAGAAATTAGTGATGAAACAAGGCAAAATGATTTGCTATTTTGTTTCCGACCAACAATCGAGTTATTACCAATCGGGGAGGTTCAATCAGGTGTTGCAATTTGTACAAAAGCAATCGCAATTGTGCAAAATGAAGGAAAAACAAACGCCAAATGGTTTGCGTCTTTTATTGACTTTTGAAAACGTAAAATCGATACGGAAGGCATTGGAATTGATGGAAATGATTTAGAAATTATAACGATTTAAAATCAATAAATGCGTTAAAATAGAAGAGGGAATTTTTAAAATAATTCTGTTTTTTTTTGAAGCACACGTTTTATTTTCTCTTTCACTATTCCACCCGCCATTCGCTGTATCCACGCCCAAAAGCGTGGGATGTCGCTGCTGTCAGGGCTCATATCTTTGTAATGAAATAAAAATATGAAATACGTATCTTTGAAATAGTAACAATTGATAAACAAAACCAAGTTGCCAAATTGTGTCGGGGCGAAATACATCATTGATGATATTGTGAACATTAGGATAATCCTCTTGGTTTTAATTACATTCAAGTCTCAATAGTACTTAAGCACTATATTTTACATTTAGATGCTGTATAAAAAATGAGCGAAGACCATTGTGATTTTTTTGTTTATCATAATAAATCAAAGAGTTATGAATTTAAAGTATTCTGTAGGGCTTGATGTATCGAGCAAAAAAATCAATGCTTGTATTAGTATTATTGATGACAGGCAAAAAGTAAGTGTAAAATCCAGTAGTGTTATATCAAACACAATAAATGGATTTAAAAGTTTGCAAGATTGGATTAGCAAACACAAGAAAGAAGATCTTCCTGTTGTAATTTGTATGGAAGCAACTGGGATTTATCATGAGAACTGTGCTTATTATTTATTTGAACAAGGTTTTGATGTGTCGATTATTTTACCCAATAAAGCTAAAAAGTATTTAGAAGCCATTGGATTAAAATCAAAAAATGACAGCATTGATGCTAAAGGACTTTCGCAAATGGGAGCGGAACAATGCTTAGATACTTGGCAGCCGATGGGGACATTTTTTTATCAATTACGGTTATTAACTAGACAACATCAGAATGTTACCGAGTTAAAAACAGTGTTAAAAAATCAATTAGACGCACTTGGATTTGCTATGCATCAATCGGATCCGGTAAATAATCAACTCAAACAAACCATAACTTTGTTTGAAACACAAATAAAAGAACTAGATAAAGCGATACAAAGCCACATAAAATCAGATGAAAAAATAGCAGAAAAAGTCAATAATATTTTATTAATGAAAGGATTAGGAGTGCTGACAATAGCAACAGTTTTATCGGAAACAAATGGCTTTGAGCTTTTTAATAATTATAAACAAGTGGTCTCCTATGCAGGATATGATGTAGTAGAGGCTCAGTCAGGAACCCGAGTAGGAAAGACAAAGATTTCCAAACGAGGCAACTCAAGAATACGACGAGCCATGCATATGCCATCATTGGTAGTGATACAATGTAAAGTCAAACCGTTCAAAGATTTATGGGACAGAACCTATGAAAAACACGGAGTTAAGATGAAAAGTTATGTTGCGGTTCAAAAGAAATTGTTGGTGATGATTTATCATTTATGGAATAAAAACGAATCTTACGATGCAAATCATCAGATAAATATCCAAGAAGGGGAGCAAAAGTTATCCTCTCGGGAGTGTGTTTTCGTAGAAAACAAAAATAAAAAAAATAGTCCCAACTTAAAAGTCGGGACTACACAAGGTAAACATCCAGTGAATAATCGCAAGAAGCTTCCTCTCGGTGTTGCAAATATATAAAATTAACAAAATAAATTAGGTAGTTAAGATAGTACCTAAACAGAATTTTTTGGCTTCTCGAGGAATTAAATTTTCATAGCATCATATTTTAAATTAAATTTGCAACCACAACACAACAACTACAACAAAAATGAAGTACTCAAACAGAAAACCTGCAATTCTACTACTTAGCGACGGAACCATTTTTCACGGAAAATCCATCGGAATCGAAGGAACTGCATTCGGGGAAGTTTGTTTTAATACCGGAATGACTGGATACCAAGAAATATTTACCGACCCGTCTTATTATGGTCAAATAATGGTAGCCACCAATCCTCACATAGGAAACTACGGCGTTCACGAACAAGAAGTCGATTCCGATGGAATTAAAATTTCTGGTTTAGTTTGCAAAAACTTCAGTTTCAATTATTCGAGACCTGATGCCTCAGAAAGCCTTTTCGACTATTTTGAAAAAGTAAATTTAGTTGTCATTTCCGATGTCGATACAAGAGCATTAGTGAGTTACATCCGTGAAAACGGCGCTATGAATTCTGTGATTTGCACCGATGGAACTTCAATTGAAGAATTAAAAGCAAAATTAGCTTTAGTTCCTAATATGAAAGGATTAGAATTGGCTTCTAAAGTTTCCACCAAAACGCCTTATTTTTTCGGAAACGAAAACGCAACCTATAAAATTGCAGCTTTAGATTTAGGTATTAAAACCAATATCTTAAGATGCTTGGACACCAGAGATTGTTATGTTAAAGTTTTTCCATACAACACATCATTTGAAGATTTGAAAGCCTTCAATCCTGATGGGTATTTTCTTTCCAATGGTCCTGGCGATCCAGATCCATTGAAAGAAGTGCAAGAAGTGACCCGTCAAATATTACAAACAAACACGCCAGTTTTTGGAATTTGTTTGGGACACCAAATGATTGCTTTAGCCAATGGAATTTCAACCTACAAAATGTTCAACGGACATCGAGGAATTAATCATCCTATTAAAAACCTAATTTCAGGAAAGGGAGAAATCACTTCTCAAAATCACGGTTTTGCCGTAAATAAAGAAGAATTAGAAAGCCATCCTGATTTTGAAATTACCCATTTACATCTAAATGACGGAACAGTTGCAGGAATGAGAATGATCAGTAAAAGCTGTTTTTCAGTGCAATACCATCCCGAAGCAAGTCCTGGGCCTCACGACGCAGCCTATTTATTTGACCAATTCATTGAAAATATAAAAACTTCAGT
>CALPMA020000154.1 GCA_943324545.2 Chitinophaga pinensis | reverse complement strand
TTGCTGTATGGATTTTGCTTTTATTGGTGGTTCTATGGGAGCTGTTGTTGGAGAAAAAATTGCTCGTGGAATTGATCATTCAATCAAAAATAAAATTCCTTTTGTAATGATTTCAAAATCAGGAGGAGCGAGAATGATGGAAGCGGCTTATTCTTTAATGCAATTGGCAAAAACATCGGCAAAATTAGCGCAATTGGCCGAAGCTGGAATTCCTTATATTTCTTTATGTACAGACCCAACAACTGGAGGAACAACTGCTTCTTATGCTATGTTAGGAGATATTAATATTTCTGAGCCTGGTGCTTTAATCGGATTTGCTGGACCTAGAGTAGTAAGAGATACAACGGGTAAAGATTTACCTGAAGGATTTCAAACGGCAGAGTTTTTATTGGAACACGGTTTCTTAGATTTTATAGCTCCAAGAAAAGAATTAAAAGATAAAATTAATTTATATATCGATTTGATTTTAAATCAAAAAGTGAGATAAATTATTATCATAATAAAATTAAAAAAACTCAAAGGTTAACTTTGAGTTTTTTTATGTTATATTATTTTACATCCCTGTCCGAATTGCTTCTACAGGATCTAATTTAGAGGCGGAAATAGCAGGTAATATTCCTGATATCAAACCTATTACCGCAGCCAATCCAGTTCCTAATAAAATATTTCCTATTCCTAATACAAATTCGAAATCCAGGACATTGGATAAAATAATTGAAATCAACCAAACTAAAATAAGACCGATTAAACCTCCAATTACAGATAAAATAACCGCTTCAAATAAAAATTGGAATAAGATAAAACGATTTTTTGCTCCTAATGATTTTTGAATTCCAATTAAATTAGTTCGTTCTTTTACTGAAACAAACATAATATTGGCAATTCCAAATCCACCAACCAATAATGAGAATCCACTGATAATCCAACCCACAAGATTCAATTTCGAAATAATACCATCTAATAAATCCGTGAATCCCGACAATACATTGATGAAAAAATTATCAATTTCACCAGTTTTCATTCCGCGGTAATTTCTCAATTTTTGAATTAGTTCCGCTTTGTAAGCTTCCATATCAATTCCTTTTTCTGGTTTAATTACAATTACTGGAGTCATAGAATCATTATTATCTCCGTACAATCTTCTAAGAAAATTAACAGGTAAATAAACTGAAGTGTCATCACTTTCGCCAAAAATTCCCGCACCTTTTTTTTTCAAAACACCTACAACGGTGAATCTTTGACCATACATTCTAATATTTTTTCCAATAGGGTCTAAGCTTTCAAATAGCCCTTCAGCCACTTCATTACCAAGTACAACAAGAGCTGCACCTGAATTGGCCTCCGATTCATTATAAAATCTTCCATCTTGGAATTCTAATCCTTGAATATCAATAAATTCATGTGAAACAGGAACAACATTAACATCACTCACAATATTTGCTTCATATTTAAGTGATTGACTTGCTGTAAACATCTGATAACACATTTCTTTTGTATTATTTACAGAAGATTTTAAATACTCATATTCATCATATTTCACATTTGGAAACTGTTCCCTTTTCCATTGAGGAATTTCCGAAGGTCCAAATGAAAACCGCATTAGGTAAATCGTATTTTTATCTAAACTGCTTAAGTCTTTTTTGATTTTTCTGTCCAATGAGTCCACAGCAGCAAGAACTGCAATTATAGAGAAAATTCCAATAGTAACACCTAATAATGAAAGTAACGTTCTCAATTTATTGTTTCGCAATGCATTCATAGCAAAACTGAAACTCTCTTTTAACAAACGAAAATAAACAATCATAGCTTTAATTTAGTAGCGTAAAATTCAATATTATTTTATGAAAAACCTAATAAAATAACTATTTTTGCACTTTTAAATCTAACTGCAACAATGAATACTACTAAGAAAATCCAATCTGCTTTAATTTCAGTTTTTTCAAAAGACGGTTTAGAACCGATTGTGAGAAAATTACACGAACAAAATGTTACTTTTTACTCCACTGGAGGAACTGAAGATTTTATTAAAAACCTTGGAATTCCTGTTGTTCCTGTTGAAAATGTCACTTCTTACCCTTCTATATTAGGTGGTCGCGTAAAAACATTACACCCAAAAATTTTTGGAGGTATTTTAAATCGTCAAGACAATGAAAGTGATGTGCAACAAATGCAAGAATTTGACATTCCTCAGATTGATTTAGTGATTGTAGATTTATATCCGTTTGAAAAAACGGTTGCTTCAGGAGCGTCGGAAGCTGATAGTATTGAGAAAATTGACATCGGCGGAATTTCATTAATTCGTGCGGCTGCAAAAAACTTTAAAGACACTGTAATTGTGGCATCGGTAAATGAATACAGCTCCCTTTTAGATGTTATTACCACTCAAGATGGTGCAACCACAATAGAAAACAGAAAATTATTTGCCACAAAAGCATTTCATGTTTCTTCGAATTATGATACTGCTATTTTTAATTATTTTAATACCGATGAGACGTATTTCAAACAAAGTATTTCAAACGGACAAATTTTAAGATATGGTGAAAACCCGCATCAAAAAGGATATTTCTTTGGAGATTTTGATGCTATGTTCACCAAATTACATGGAAAAGAATTGTCATATAATAATTTATTAGATGTTGATGCAGCAGTAAATTTAATTTTAGAATTTAAAAATGAAGAAGCTACATTTGCAATATTAAAACACAACAATGCCTGTGGTTTAGCAACAAGAAAAACGATGAAGGAAGCTTATTTAACTGCATTGGCTTGTGATCCAACTTCCGCTTTTGGAGGGGTGCTAATTGCTAATGACAAAATAGATGTCGCTACTGCAAATGAAATTAATTCATTGTTTTGTGAAGTAGTAATTGCACCAAGTTATGATGATGAGGCCATAGCAATTTTAGAGCAAAAGAAAAATAGAATTTTATTAGTGCAAAACGAAGTTGAACTGCCAAAAACTCAAGTTAGAACTTGTTTAAACGGTCTTTTGGTTCAAGATAAAAATAATATTACCGATTCAAAATCTGATTTAAAAACAGTTACAAATACAGAACCAACTTCTCAAGAAATTGAAGATTTGATATTTGCTTCAAAAATTTGTAAAAACACCAAATCAAATACGATTGTTTTTGCAAAAAATGGCACTTTAATTTCATCTGGCACAGGACAAACCTCGAGGGTAGACGCTCTAAAACAAGCAATTGAAAAAGCAGATGCTTTTGGTTTTGATTTGCACGGAGCGGTAATGGCAAGTGATGCTTTCTTTCCATTTCCTGATTGTGTAGCGATTGCAAATCACGCAGGAATCACAGCAGTAATTCAGCCTGGGGGTTCTATCAAAGATGAATTGAGTATCGATTATTGTAATGAAAATAAAATTGCAATGGTATTTACAGGAACACGTCATTTTAAACATTAATTTGTTTAACTTTGTAAATAATTTTTTTCAAACCTAACT
>CALPMA020000153.1 GCA_943324545.2 Chitinophaga pinensis | reverse complement strand
TGACAATTGGGAATAAAAAAAATCCATAAATAAATTTATGGATTTCTAATTACTAAAATATTTGCTATTTAATCTTAACTACCAAGGGATTATTGATTTTTGTAGCATAATTTGAAAGATAATTTTCCCAAGCTTCTTTGGTAGTAAACTCTCCTTGTTTTTTCCAACCAAACCCGGTGTAATAGGTCACTTTATTATTTACCACTTTAAGGGCTGCATACAAATTACAAAGGTCTTTATTTGAATTCATATACTTATCAGCACTGATCATTGTGTTTTTAGGAAATACAATACCAGTACCTAGTTCTGAATCATCAATTGGTTGCCAATAATCGATCCAACCAGCATTTAAGTTAGATTCCGTTATACCGTCATTGTTATGTAATGTTATTCCAGTTGAAATTGTTTTTACACCAAAAACTTCAATTTCAAATTTGGAAAGGAAACTTCCATAATCTAAACTGATGTGTTTCACCTCTTTAATTTTGTTTCCTTTGGCATCCCAATCAGCATAAGTCAGGGTAAAACTAGTTCTTAAAGGTCCAGTAGTAATAGTTTTCCAAGAGATAAAATTCTTAGAATAATAATAAGCGGTATCTATTTTTACAGCTATTCCGCCTATTCCTCGGCTATCACCCACGTGAAAATTATCTAAACCTTCACCGGTATCTTTATGATAAGTCCCAGTTCCGTTAGTGTATTTTTCATACCACTTATTAATAACTGGATATTCAACACGCTTTAACCAAGCATCAATTCCGCTGGTTAAAGTTCCGCCTTTTACTTTGTCTTCGGCCATTTTTTGAGCTACAGGTCCGTAAGTTCTAAAAGCCACTTTGTTGTTTTCCCAGGCGTAATCATCAGTTCTTTCTGGAACAAATCTAGAGTAACAATATTCTATAGGATCTTTAATAATATCATCACTAATTATTTCTATTTCGTATTTATTAGTAGCTAGCGCTTTGATTTTAGGTTGGAATAACAACACATCGTTAATGCCATCACCATTTTCATCTACACATTGAGAAATTAAAAAAGAAGTCTTACCTATTTCTTTAACCCGGTATTTTTCTAATTTATCAGAGGATTTTAGTCCTAATGAAGTTTTAGTAATTTCCACCGTTTCAAACTCTCTATCGGTATTTAAAGAATTGGAAATGGTAACTATTTTATTCTTTTGAGAAAACGATAACAAGGTTGTAGTTAGCAGTAATGCTGCAAAAGTATTACTTAGTTTCATGCTCTTATTCGTTTGAAGGTTTACCAATGGTAGCTAATATTCCGCCATCTACATACAGAATATGTCCGTTTACGAAATCACTCGCTTTTGAAGATAAAAATATTGCTGCGCCTGATAAATCGTCTGGATTACCCCATTTTGCAGCTGGAGTTCTATGGATTATAAATTCGTTAAACGGATGGCCATCAACACGAATAGGTTCTGTTTGAGAAGTAGCAAAATATCCAGGTCCAATTCCGTTGACTTGTACATTGTGTTTTGCCCATTCTGTAGCCATATTTTTTGTAAGCATTTTCAGTCCTCCTTTTGCAGCAGCATACGCTCCTACTCCATTTCTACCTAATTCACTCATCATAGAACAGATATTAATTATTTTTCCTTGTTGTCTAGCAATCATTCCTTTTACAACGTGTTTTGATACAATAAAAGGACTTACTAAATCAATATCAATCACTTCTTTAAAATCAACAACTTCCATTTCAATTAATGGAATTCGTTTAATAATTCCGGCATTATTAATTAAAATATCGATTGGACCCACTTCACTTTCAATTTTGCTAATCGCAACGATAACTTCACTTTCAACAGCTACATTAAATTTATATCCAAAAGCGGTGATGCCTTCCTTCTTAAATTCCAATACCGCTTCATCAATTTTTGGTTGAGAAGAATTTCCATTTATAATAATTGTGGCACCAGCATGTCCTAACCCTTTAGCCATAGCCATACCTAAACCGTGCGTACTTCCTGTAACTAAAGCTATTTTTCCTTTGATATCAAACAATGAATTTCCCATTTTATCTTAAATCTGTGATTTTACAAACGTCCATATCTCCATAGTCAAGGTTTTCCCCTGCCATTCCCCAAATAAAAGTATAATTTGAGGTACCTGCACCCGAATGAATTGACCATGGTGGAGAAATTACCGCTTGGTGATTGTTCATCCAAATGTGGCGTGTTTCATCCGTTTGTCCCATAAAATGACATACCGCTTGATTTTCAGGAATATCCAAATAAAAATAAACTTCCATTCTCCGATCATGAACATGAGAAGGCATGGTGTTCCAAACGCTTCCTGTTTTCAATTCGGTCATCCCCATTTGTAATTGGCATGTGGTAACTATTCCCCCAATTATCATTTGGTTTACGGTTCTATGATTGGCGGTTTCCATAGAGCCCAGTTGCAATTTATTTGCTTCAGCTAGACCAACTTTTTTATTTGGATAATTGGCATGTGCTGGAGCAGAATTTAGGTAAAACTTTGCTGGATTATTAGCATCATCACTTTTAAAAACAACCTCCTTATTTCCACTTCCAATATACAAAGCATCTTTAAATCCTAATTCGTAAACCACTCCATCGGTAGTAACGGTTCCATTTCCACCTACGTTAATAATTCCTAACTCTCTTCTTTCCAGAAAAAAACTAGATTTCAGAGGATCAATAGATTCTAATGTTAACGGTTGAATTGGAACAGCTGATCCTGCAATATATCGATCGTAATGAGAATAAGTAAGATTGATTTTACCTACTTCCATAAGATTGTCAATTAAAAATTCCGATCTTAATTGTGCAGTGTCATACTGTTTAACGGCTTGTGGACTAGAGGCGTATCTTGTTTCGTAAGAGGTAGACATTTAAAATAATATTTTAATTATTAATGAGGTTTTATAAAATGCTAATTTAGGATAAATTGATAAAAAACTTAAAAAAAAACAGTGTATCAAATACACTGTTTTTTTTGATATTAATAACCAGGATTTTGCGGAATGGTTATGAATGAATTAGTGTCAATTTCGTATTGCGGAATTGGCAATAAGTAACGATTTATGCTTGAATTTGCTTGTAATTCTGCTAAAGTAATCGGCAGTACACTAAACGAAGAGTACACAGTTGACCACAATGCTGAAAAATGAGTATCCATTACAGCTTCTGCTCTATTTGCAGTATTTTGAAAAGTAGTATTAAATCTAAGTAAATCAAACCAACGTTGATTTTCAAAAGCAAATTCTAATTTTCTTTCTAAAGACAAAGCTTTTTCAAATGCATCTTGATTTGCAAAAGATACTATATCAGCTAATCCAGCTCTTCTTCGAACTAAATTTATTAAATCTTTACTAGCTATTGTATTTCCATCTGCTTCAGCTTTCATTAATAGAACATCCGAAAATCTCAAAACAGGCACATCGTTTTCTGCATCAAATGCTAATACTGTTGGTGAAGTATATTTATTAGGGTATACAGAAGTGAAAAAACTAATTGTTGTGTTAGCAGG
>CALPMA020000152.1 GCA_943324545.2 Chitinophaga pinensis | reverse complement strand
TGGTTTGGATATTCCATTAGTAAACGCTTTGGAAGCAAATGATTATGCTGTTTACGATGGAAAACAACCCTTGATAAACCCAATAAATCATTCCCCAATTACTTATGGTTGTGCCGGTTTAATTCCTGCAGATCAAACTTGGGACAAACCTTATTCACCATTATTTAAATATTCTTGGAAAAACGTATATCCAGCTTTAATTGAAACTTCAAAAGTGAATGAAGTTAATCCTTTTGATGGAATTTTGATGCACTATTCCAATCCGTTAACTGGTGGACATGTGATGCAAACGATGGGAGCAGCAATGCAATTATTACCTGCAGGATTCAAAGGAAAAGCGCACAAACATACCGGTTCATTTGCTTACCAATGCGCTAAAGGCCGTGGTTATTCAATTATTAATGGAAAACGTTTCGATTGGAAAGAAAGAGATATTTTCTGTGTTCCGAGTTGGGCTTGGCACGAACATGTAAATCTTTCTGAAACAGAAGATGCTTGTCTTTTTTCATTTAACGATTTACCGGTGATAGAAAGCTTAGGATTGTTTCAATCTCGAGAATTGGAAGAAAATGGCGGTTTTCAAATCTTATAATTTATTCAAATGAAAAATGTTTTAATATTTGTTGTCTTTATTTCACAATTTGTTTTTTCCCAAAATGTTGATTTTGATAAAGGTTCTATTGTTCAAAAAAAATATTATGAATTAATTCAATTTGAATCTGTTTATGAAAAAATTATAATCCCAGTTAGCATAAACGGTAAAACTTATCGATTTTTATTAGATACAGGAGCTCCAAATTTGATTTCTAATGAAGTAATGCAAGTATTAAATTCAGATTCATCGAAAAAAATTGTAGTTAATGATGCAAATAATTTAAACCAATCTATGCAATCGTTAGTAATTCCTAGAATTGAAATTGGTAAATTAATCTTTGAAAATCAAGTAGCCCTAGCTTTTGATATAAAAAATCATAACATCCTTAGTTGTTTAAATATCGATGGTTTCATTGGAAGTAATTTGTTAAGAAATTCAATTTTAAAAATTGACAAAAATAATCAGAGTATTATAATTACAGATCAAATTGAATTGTTAAATACATTGGTTATGCCAAGTAAAATTAAACTATTTGGGACTCAAAAGGCACCGTATATTGAGTTTGAATTCATAGGAAAGAATAAAGAAAAAGCATCCGATATGGTTTTGTTTGACACTGGTATGGATGGTTTGTATGACATGTCAAACCGTGCATTTTCAGCTTTTGAAAATCAAAATATTTTTGAAATAAAAGGGAAATGTGAAGGATTAAGTGGTATTGGTTTGTTTGGGTTAGGTAAACCTAGTTTACAAAAATTAGTTTTAGTAGAAAATGCTATTTTAAATAATAAATCAATTAAAAACTTATACATTAGCACTACTGACGATTCAAATTCAAGAATTGGTTTAGAGTTTTTGAATTATGGAAATGTAATTTTAGATTTCAAAAAAAAGAATTTTTATTTTGAAGCAATTGACTCAATAGTGCTTTCAAAAGATGTTCCTAAATTTTCGCCCACAATTTTAGAAAATAAATTTATAATTGGTTTAGTTTGGGATGAAAACTTGTCTGAACAAATTAAATTTGGAGACGAGATTATTAGTGTAGATAATTTAAAAATAAGTGAAATGAAAGTATGTGAGATTTTAAAATTAAGTAAGCATTTGAAAACAAAAAATCTTTATACTATTGAAATAAAAAATAATGAAGGTTTAACAAATAAGTTTACAATAGAAAAATAATTTAATTTGAAATGAAATTACTTACTTACAAAACACAAATATCAGAATCCAGATTGGGATTTATTCATAACAATCAGGTGGTTGATATGGAAGATTTCGGGGATATTTCTAATTTTCCTTTACCAGATTCTATGTTGGAATTAATCGATATGGGAATTGAAGTTATTGAAGAAATCAATTCTTTAATTGAAGATGCTAATCCTGCAGAACTGGCCGAAATCAGTTATTCTTTTGACGAAATTACGATTCTTGCTCCTATAGAAAAACCAAGAAAAAATATTATCGGTATTGGGTTAAATTATACCGAACACGTTGCCGAAAGTGCTAGAACATTAGATACCACAGGAAAATTACCTCAAAAACCAATTATATTTTCAAAACCTCCAACAACAGTTACAGGTACCAATACCGAAATTATAAAAAATACCAAACTTACCGAGCAATTGGATTGGGAAGTGGAATTGGCTGTGATCATTGGTAAAAAAGGAAAATATGTTCCTAAAGAAACTGCAATGGATTATGTTTTTGGTTATACCGTAATTAATGATATTTCTGCTCGTGATTGCCGACGTGAAGGACAATGGATTGTTTCGAAAGGTCAAGATACATTTGCTCCAATGGGTCCTTATTTAGTTACAAAAGACGAAATTGAAAACCCACATAAATTGAATTTATCTTTAACTGTTAATGGCATTGAAAAACAAAACTCTAACACCCAATTTCTATTATTCAATATCAATGATTTGATTAATGATTTAAGTACGGTTTTCACTTTAGAACCTGGAGATATTATTGCCACAGGAACCCCTTCAGGAGTTGGTGCTGGAAGAAGCCCTCAAGAATGGTTACATGATGGAGACGTTGTAGAATGCACCGTTGAAGGAATTGGAACGATAAGAAATATAGTTAAAGAAATATAAATTTATTCCCCCAAGTTCCAATTAGAAGAAAATATAGCGAATATTACTATGAAATACAGAATAGGACAAATAGTTCCTTCTTCCAATGTGACGATGGAAACCGAAATACCCGCGATTTTTCGTTCACGTGAAACGATTTTACCAGAACGTTTTACGTTTCACAGCAGTAGAATGCGAATGAAAAAAGTAACCAAAGAAGAGCTTGAAGCCATGGATGCCATGAGTTTAAAATGTGCTCAAGAACTTTCAGATGCTCACGTTGACGTAATGGGTTATGCTTGTTTGGTTGCCATTATGAGCATGGGCCGTGGTTATCACTGTGTGTCGGAGGTGAATTTGCATCAGGAAACTATTGCCAACGACTTCCCTACCCCAATTGTGACTTCTGCTGGCGCGCTAATTAATGGATTGAAAGTTTTGGGAGCTAAAAAAGTAGCTATTATTACCCCTTACATGCGACCGTTAACTGATATGGTAGTTGATTATATTGAACATCAAGGTTTTGAAGTAGTCGATTCAATTGCATTGGAAATCCCTGATAATTTAGAAGTTGCTGCACAAGATCCTTTGAATTTACTAAAAATTTATAAGCGCTTGAACTTGGAAGGAGTTGATGTTTTAGTAGCTTCTGCCTGTGTGCAAATGCCGTCATTAGAGGCTATTGATTTAATCCAGAAAGAAATTGGAATTCCGGTAACATCTGCCGCAGTTTGTACCACTTATGAAATGATGAAGAAACTCGGAATCGAAGCCCAATCTGCTATTGGTGGTGAGTTGTTAAGTGGGAGATATTAAGAAGAGACTTTGAGAGAACAGATGTTAGAAACAAGAATGCAGACAAAAAAATATTCT
>CALPMA020000151.1 GCA_943324545.2 Chitinophaga pinensis | reverse complement strand
GTGATTTTATCAACTTGGTATAATTTCATTCTACTTGCAGCACCATTTAAATTACCCGCAACAGTATCAATTGCTGTAATTAATAAATAAATATCTTCTCTATCAAAAGGAGTTATAAAATTTCTACTTAATTCTAAATTGGTTTGACGCGTAATATCTTCAATTTTACTTTCCAAATCGGTCATTTTTTGAAAAATATTTTCACGTTCATTTAAAGGAGCATTAACAGCTTCATGAAGTTCTGTAGCAATTAAAATCAAATTTTTGGAAGCTTCTTCAAATAATGGAAAAAACTTTTTGTCTTTAGGAATTAAAAACTGAAAAATACTATTAGCATTCATAAATTAAAATTTATTTATTTAATGCACAAATATATCTATTCAATGTTAGCTTAATGTTAACAAATAGAAAATAATACTAAAATTTATCATTTAATAAATTAATTACCACCCTATCGAAAGTCAAATAAATATACTTTTTTGATAAATTAATGACATTTGGGATTAATTATTAAATTGTAAACCTATAATGCCAATTATTTCCTTCATTTTAGTAATTTAGCATATTAATTTACAAAAGAATTTTAATATTTATATGGACATTAATTTCTATAAAAACGAAGATCATAACAAATTATTGATCACCAATTTAAAGCAAAAATTTGCTAAAATAAAATTGGGTGGTGGAGAAAAACGTATTGAAAAATTGCATAGCGAAGGAAAAATGACAGCCCGTGAACGTATCGATTATTTGCTTGATGCCAATTCAAAAAATATTGAAATTGGAGGTTTCGTAGGTTACGGAATGTATGAGGAACATGGAGGATGTCCGTCTGGGGGTGTTGTGGTAAAAATTGGTTACATTAAAGGAAAACAGTGCGTTGTTGTAGCAAATGATGCAACTGTAAAAGCTGGCGCTTGGTTTCCTATTACAGCTAAAAAGAATTTAAGAGCCCAAGAAATTGCTATGGAAAATCGTTTACCAATAATCTACTTGGTAGATTCTGCAGGAGTTTATTTGCCTTTACAAGATGAAATATTCCCAGATAAAGAACATTTTGGTAGAATTTTCAGAAACAATGCACATATGAGTAGCATGGGAATAACTCAAATTGCTGCCGTTATGGGAAGTTGTGTTGCTGGAGGTGCCTATCTACCAATTATGAGTGACGAAGCCATGATTGTAGACAAAACAGGAAGTATCTTTCTAGCAGGAAGCTATTTGGTAAAAGCTGCAATTGGTGAAACTATTGATAATGAAACTTTAGGTGGAGCAACTACCCATTGTGAAATTTCAGGTGTTACTGATTATAAAGCAAAAGATGATAAAGATGCCTTAGACCGAATTAAAAATATTGTTTCTAAAATTGGTGATTTTGATAGAGCAGGTTATAATAGAGAAAAATCTCAAAAACCTGCATTTGACGAAAAAGAAATCTACGGGATTTTACCGAAAGCAAGAAATGAGCAATATGATATGAATGAAATTATTAAAAGATTGGTTGATAATTCTGAATTCGACACATATAAAGAGGGCTACGGACAAACAATAATAACGGGTTATGCAAGAATCGATGGCTGGGCCGTTGGAATCGTTGCCAACCAAAGAACTGTAATTAAATCAAAAACTGGCGAAATGCAGTTTGGAGGAGTTATTTATTCCGATTCTGCCGATAAAGCAACCCGCTTTATTGCCAACTGTAACCAGAAAAAAATACCATTGGTTTTCATTCAAGATGTAACTGGATTTATGGTTGGATCAAAATCAGAACACGGTGGAATTATTAAAGATGGTGCAAAAATGGTTAATGCAGTAGCTAATTCAGTTGTTCCTAAATTTACAGTTATAGTAGGAAATTCTTATGGCGCTGGAAATTATGCAATGTGTGGAAAATCATATGATCCAAGATTAATCTTTGCTTGGCCAAGCGCAGAATTAGCAGTTATGGGTGGAACACAGGCTGCAAAAGTTTTGGCACAAATAGAAACTTCTTCGCTCAAGGCAAAAGGAGAAACTGTAGATGAAGAGAAAGAAAAAGAAGTTTTTGACAAAATTAAAGCTTGTTACGACGAACAAGTTTCACCTTATTATGCAGCTTCCCGACTTTGGACAGATGCAATAATTGATCCATTAGAAACTAGAACTTGGATTTCTATGGGAATTGAAGCGGCCAACCACTCTCCTATTGAAAAGAAATTTAATATGGGCCTTTTACAGGTATAATCGAAATTGATTAATGTTGAATAAATAGTAAGATGATAAGAATAAAGTCCTTTATAATATTTCTAATTTCAGTAGCTTCTCAACTTTCCGCTCAGGAACCAACTACAAGAAAAGACTCCTTAAAAGGTAGCCTAAGAATTGAAAGAACTTGCTTTGATGTTTTACATTATGATTTAAATGTGAGAGTCACTCCTTCTGAAAAATTTATTGTTGGTTATAATGAAATTACTTTTAAAGTTGTCACAAATACAAAGAAAATTCAATTGGATTTATTTGAAAACATGCATATTGACAGTATAATTTTTAATAGCAAAAAATTAAAATACAAAAGAGAGTTTGATGCTGTATTCGTTAATTTAGGAAAAGAATTAATTTCAGATTCACAAAATAAACTTCGTTTTTACTACTCTGGGAATCCAATAATAGCAAAAAGAGCCCCTTGGGATGGGGGATTTGTTTTCAATTATGATAGTAATGGTAAAGATTGGGTGGGTGTTGCAGTTCAAGGAACAGGTGCTAGTTTGTGGTTTCCTTGTAAAGACACGCAATCGGATGAGCCAGATTTAGGAGCAACAATAAAGGTAGCCGTTCCAAATGGTTTAATGGATGTTTCCAATGGAAGATTAATTGGTAATGAGGACTTGAAAAATGGTTATACCCGATGGGATTGGGAAGTTAAAAATTCAATAAATAATTATGATATCACTCTAAATATTGCAGACTATATTCATTTTGGTGAAAACTATAAAGGCTTAGATTTAGATTTTTATATTTTACGTGAAAATGAAGCAAGAGCAAAAAAACAATTTGATCAAGTTAAACCAATGTTGGATTGTTTTCAAACTAAGTTTGGCGAATACCCTTTTAAAGAGGATGGTTTTAAATTAGTTGAAACTTATTATTTAGGTATGGAACACCAAAGTGCTGTATCTTATGGAAATAAATATGAAAATGGATATCTTGGAAGTGATTTGTCACGAACAGGAATTGGAATGTTATTTGACTTTATTATAATTCATGAAAGTGGTCATGAATGGTTTGGAAATAGCATAACTTCAAAAGATATAGCAGACATGTGGATTCATGAAGGCTTTACTTGTTATTCTGAATCTGTGTATTTAGAATGCCAATATGGAATAGAAAAAGCACAACTTTACATCAATGGATTAAAGAAAAATATTAGAAATGACGAGCCAATAATCGCAAAATATGGTGTGTTTAAAGAAGGTTCTGGTGATATGTATTACAAGGGGGCTTTAATGTTAAATACCATTAGACATATTTTAAATGATGATGAAAAATGGTGGAAAATAATTTTAGAATATTCCACTACTTTCAAACATAAAATTATTGATACTGAAACGGTTTTAGCTTACTTTAATGAAAAAACAGGTTTGAATTTAACATCAGTTTTCAATCAATATTTGCGTCACACCTCAATTCCGAAATTAGAAATGAAAATTGATAATTATAAATTGTGTTATCGTTGGAAAGCAACCGAACCCAATTTTGAGATGCCAGTTGATATTAAAATTAAAGGAGAAAAAATCAGAATTAACGCAACCAGTAAATGGGTGAAATC
>CALPMA020000150.1 GCA_943324545.2 Chitinophaga pinensis | reverse complement strand
AGTCCAGGATTGTTCGCCATCATTTCGTTGGCATTTTCAAATGAAATTCCAACCGGATAATAACCACCAGCCCATGGATTGTGTAACGAAGTTTGATCGGAACCTAAATCGATAGTTATATTTTCAACATCGAATCGTTCCCAAATATCAACTACATTTCCTAAATAGGCTATTGAAACCACTTCTTTATTTTCAAGTGCTTTCTTGACTCTTGGAACTAAATCTTCAATATTTTCAACTACCTCATTTATCCAACCTTGTGAATGACGAATGTGAGTTATTTTTGGATTCACTTCGGCACAAACGGTTACGCAACCGGAAATATTTCCTGCTTTTGGCTGTGCGCCACTCATTCCACCCAATCCAGAAGTTACAAATAAGCCACCTTTAGGATTTTTCTTTATTTTTCTAAAACCGTTTAAAACCGTAATTGTAGTTCCGTGAACTATTCCTTGCGGACCAATATACATATAACTTCCAGCGGTCATTTGTCCATATTGAGAAACTCCCAATGCATTCATTTTTTCCCAATCGTCGGGTTTTGAATAATTTGGAATAACCATACCATTGGTAACCACCACTCTAGGAGCTTCTTTGTGAGAAGGAAATAAACCCATCGGATGACCCGAATACATGGTTAGTGTTTGCTCATCGGTCATTTCTGAAAGGTATTTCATGGTGAGTCGGTATTGAGCCCAATTTTGAAAAACAGCACCATTTCCACCGTAGGTAATCAGCTCGTGGGGATGTTGTGCAACTGCATAATCAAGATTGTTTTGAATCATCAACATGATTGCTTTTGCTTGTTCGGTTTTTCCTGGATATTCTGAAATCGGTCGGGCATACATTTTGTAATCGGGACGCAAACGATACATATAAATCCTTCCGTATTGTTCTAATTCTTCAGAAAATTCTTTTACTAAAACAGCATGATCTTTTGGATCAAAATAACGCAAAGCATTTCTTAGCGCTAATTTTTTTTCATCATCGGATAAAATTTCTTTTCTTTTGGGAGCATGATTTATATCTGTTTCAAACGCTTTTGGCTGAGGTAAAACAGTTGGTATTCCTTCTTTAATTTGATCTTGAAAAGTCATTTGTCGAATTTATTTTCTTATTTCGTTTGTTTTTTTATCAAATCCATACGGACAATGTTTGCAGCCACTTTTACAGCAATAGCCTCGGTTTAAGTGGTGTTTTTCTGTAAAACATTTATAACCTTCAGCGGTAATATAATAATCAACCCCTTCAATTAATTTATTTTCATTATCCATTTCCTTCATTTTACAAATTTATAAACTTTATGATGATTGTTTTCTTTTGTTAAGATATTATTAGAATTTAATTTTATTATAAGCCTTATCTTTGCTTAATCAAACATTAATTTATCGAATTTTTGGTAGTAAACCAGCAAATAGCGTATCAATTTCCCAACGAAATCACTTTACATATTAAACGTGAAGATTTGATACATCCCTTTATTTCAGGAAATAAATTTAGAAAATTAAAATACAATTTGCTTAAAGCAAATGAGGAGAAGAAAACTAAATTACTCACTTTTGGTGGTGCGTTTTCAAATCATATTGCCGCTGTTGCTTATGCAGGAAAGGAAAATAACATTGAAACTATTGGAATTATTAGGGGCGAGGAATTGGAATCTGAATATTCTGAAAATCCAACATTACAATTTGCAGAAGAATGCGGAATGAAATTCCAATTTGTCTCTCGTGATGAATATAAAAATAAATCAACGAATTTATTTATTGAAAAATTAAAATTAAATTTTGGCGATTTTTATTTAATTCCGGAGGGAGGAGCCAATTCTTTAGCGGTTAAAGGTTGCGAAGAAATAATTACAGAAGAAGATTCTCAATTTACACACGTTTGTTGTTCCGTTGGAACTGGCGGAACTATTTCTGGATTAATAAATGCCTCCCAATTGCATCAAAAAATAATTGGATTTCCCTCACTAAAAGGTGATTTTTTGTCGGAGGATATTTGTAAATTTGCCGCGAAGTCTAATTGGGAGTTAGTAACCGATTATCATTTTGGTGGTTACGGAAAAATAAATGAAGAATTAATTCGTTTCATAAATGATTTTTATCAACAAACTAAAATTCCTTTAGATCCTGTATATACTGGGAAAATGATGTTTGGAATAGTTGAATTAATCGAAAAAGGATATTTTCCTAAGGGAGCAAAAATACTTGCTATACACACCGGCGGACTTCAGGGTATAAAGGGAATGAATATCAATTTAAAAAATAAAAATTTACAACAAATTATTATACAATGATTAGAAAAATAGCCTTACTATTAGTTATTTTATTTGCTGCTAGCTGTACTTCAAGAAAAGTTGTAATTCAAACTACTCGACCAAAAAATTACAAACCTCCTAGAAAAGTAGAAGTGCTTAAACCAGTTGAAAAAACTAACCCGGTGGCGAATTCATCAGATTCTGTTAAAACGATAGAGCCTAAAACTGAAATTTTAGAAGCTACTACCAGGGTTAAAGTTACTCCAGAAATAGTTTTAGCCTACATCAATTCGTACAGACCAATTGCAAAAAATAATATGGTCGAACATGGAATTCCTGCAAGTATTTGTCTTGGTCAAGGAATTTTAGAATCTGGTGCAGGAACTGGGCCTTTAAGCGCAATTGCAAATAATCATTTTGGAATAAAATGTCATCAAGACTGGAAAGGGCCGTCAGTAAAATATGATGATGACGCAGCGCAAGAGTGTTTTAGAAAATACAATCAAGCAAGTGAATCGTATAATGATCATGCGCTATTTTTAAAAAGTAGAAGATGGTATGAGCCATTATTTAAATTAAGAAAAGACGATTATAAAGGATGGGCAAAAGGTTTAAAAGCAGCAGGTTATGCAACCGATCCAAAATATCCAGAAAAGTTAATTGCCATAATTGAAAGATATCATTTGGATCAATTCGATGCTGAGGTTCTTGGAAAAGAATATGTTGCCCCAGTTGAACACTTCGTAGTTAAAAAAAAGGAATATGAAGTTATAAAAGGAGATACAATGTATTCTATTTCAAAGAAATTCAATATTTCTATCGATGATTTAAAGTCAAAAAATAATATTTCTGACAATACAATTTCTGTTGGGCAAATATTAATTTTAGAATAAATTCAAAATAATAAAATGTTATATAAAAGAAGCAGCGCATTATTTGCTGAAGCAGAAAAAGTAATTCCAGGCGGTGTAAATTCACCAGTTAGAGCATTTAAAGCTGTTGGGGGCACTCCTATATTTGCCAAAAGCGCAAAAGGAGCTTATGTTTTTGATGAAGATGGAAACCGATATATAGATTACATTAATTCGTGGGGACCAATGGTTTTAGGTCATGCTTATCCACCCGTAGTTAATGCGGTAATTGAGAAAGCCAAACTGGGTACTTCATTTGGTATGCCAACAGAAATGGAAACTCAAATTGCAGCTTTAGCGATTAAAATGGTTCCCGGAATTGATAAAATTCGTTTTGTGAATTCAGGAACAGAGGCTTGCATGAGTGCTATTCGTTTAGCTCGTGGATATACTAAAAAAGATAAAATTATAAAATTTGCTGGATGCTATCATGGTCATTCCGATTCCTTTTTGATTCAAGCAGGGAGTGGAGCGGTTACTTTTGGTTCTCCAAATAGTCCTGGTGTTACTCAAGGAACAGCAAAAGATACTTTGCTAGCGAATTACAATGATATTGAAAGTGTAAATGCCCTTATGAACGCTAATTTAGGAGAAATTGCTGCAATTATCATTGAACCTGTGGCTGGAAAGATGGGTTGTATTCCTCCAAAAGAAGGTT
>CALPMA020000149.1 GCA_943324545.2 Chitinophaga pinensis | reverse complement strand
AGCAATATATGGTGCAAGAGGGTCTAATGGAGTAATTATTATCACAACAAAATTAGGAAAGGTAGGAAAGCCTGTAATTACTACAACGTTAAGTTCGGGCACCGCTTTTGTTTCAAAATTTCCTAGGGTACTTACTGATTTAGAGTACCTCGACACACGAATAATTGAAGATAACATAAATTATTTAAATGGTTCCACTGACAATTTAAGCACCTATTGGCAAAATTTAAAAGATACTAACGCACGCGGAGTAGATTGGGCTAAAGAAGCCACACAACTTGCATCAACTCAGAGGATGGATCTTAGTATTGGTGGCGGAACTAAAGAGGGTTTAAATTATCAAATTTCAGGTAATTTTTTAGATCAAGAAGGTGTAGTTATTTATACTAATTTTAAAAGATATAATTTAAACTCGAATTTAGTTCAATCTATTGGTAAAAACACTAAAATTGGGACTAATATTAAACTGGCGTTTTCTAAAAATATTGGAAGAAGTCTTGATAAAGATGCCGATGGCATTTTTAAAAAGGTTTTTTCTACAAATCCATTTCAGCCTATTGATTTTCAACTCGCAGATATTGATCTTGATCCAGAAACTAATACTGGAGACAATGAAAATGTTATTACTTATCTAAAAGAGGTGAAAAATGAAACTCAAAGCACAAGAATTATAGGAAATCTATTTTATGAAACAAAATTGGATAGTAATTTGACTTTTTATACTAGTTATGGTTTTAATCGAGGATATGTTAATAACCAAATATTTTTACCTTCAACTGTATTAAAAGGATATCGGCAAAATGGAATAGCTGAATTTGAAAAAATTGAAACGATAAATCAAGTATTTGAAACTCGATTAAGTTATAAGAAAGTAATTGATAAGCACGATATTAATGTTACTGCAGTTGGAGAATTTTCAGATAATTTAAAAAGTATATTCACGTCTGGGGCAACTGGTTTTAGTAATCAAACGAATGGCTTTAATAACTTATCAAGTGCAACTATAGCAACTTTACCTAGAAATAATATAGCAAAAGATAACTTAATGTCTTTTTTAGGAAGAGTGGCTTATGGTTTTAATAATAAATACCTTTTTACTACATCCATTAGAGCAGACGGATCGTCAAAATTTGGAAAAGAAAATAAATGGGGATACTTTCCTTCAGTTGCTTTAGGATGGACACTTTCGGAAGAATCATTTATTAAAGATATGGGTATTTTTGATAATTTTAAGTTGAGAGCCTCTTATGGTGTAACTGGTAACAACCAGATTCCAGCCTATAGCTCTATAGGTTTATTTGGGCCAGCAAATTATGTATTTAATGATGTGTTTTATTCCGGTATAGCTCAAAACAATGTTTCTAATCCTGGATTGAAATGGGAAACCACAACCCAATCCAATTTAGGTATAGATTTAGGGTTTTTTAAAGATCGTTTAAATATTACAGCTGAAGTTTATTATAAAAATACAAGTGATTTATTGTTAGAAGTTCAATTACCTCTATCCTCAGGTTTCGAAACTGCATTAAAAAATATTGGTTCTTTTAGTAATAAAGGATTTGAATTAACAATTAATTCAATCAATATTGATAATAGTGATTTTAAATGGAAATCTGATTTTACTTTTTCAATCAATAGAAATAAGGTGCTGGATTTAGGGGATAAGTTTGAATTTTATTTTAATGCCAATATATTTCCAAGTAAATTCATGAATGAAATATTAATTCGTGTGGGACAGTCAACAGGTATTTATTACGGATTCATTGAAGATCAAATTATTAATAATCAAACAGAAGCTGCAAATAGCCCCTTACAAATTGGGGTTGGAATTCCAGATCTAAATAATAACGGACAAGTCAAAATTTACGATGTCAATGGAGATGGAATAATAAATAGTTATGATAAAGTGCCAATAGCTAATACAAATCCAGATTTTATAGGAGGTTTTAATAATGAATTCACTTATAAAAATTTTGACTTCAGTTTCTTTTTACGTTTTTCATATGGTAATGACGTAATAAATGGAAATATAGGAAATTTAGATAGGGGAGGTATTAATAATTGGAATACATTAAAATCTATGTCTGATTATTCTTATAGTGCTGCCTATAATCCCAATGGTACATTTCATGGTGAAAATGGAAATGGAGTTTATTCTTCTTTATTTCGTAGTGCTTATGTGGAAGATGGCTCTTTTTTAAAATGTGACTTCATAACTTTAGGATATGCAATGCCGAAATCAATTGTAGATAATTTAAATCTAAATAAATTTAGACTTTTTGCCAGGATAAATAATCCTTTTATGCTTACTAGATATTCTTGGTTTGATCCAGAAGTAAATGCAATTGGAGGAACAGCCGGTAGAGTTGGTGGTGGTGTAGATCTTGGTAGTTATCCACGAAGCACTTCAATAACATTAGGACTTTCACTTAATTTTTAATTTAAAAAAATAAAAAAAATGATTAATAAAATTAAATATTTATTTCTTGTTGTATTGTTTACGAGCTTTCTGGGCTGTAGTGATATATTAGAAGAAGTTCCGGTTTCAGATCTTTCAGTTGAAAATTCCTTTAAAACAGAAGCTGATGCCAAAGCTGCAATTATAGGTGTATATAATTCACTGCAACTAGAAGGTGTTTATGGAAAAAGCCAAACTCTTTTTTCTACAGATGAGCATAATGCTGGATCAAAAGTTCCGCTTTCTGGATTAAACTTATACTCTTTCACAGCAGACAATGTAGAAGTAATTTTACCAATCTGGAGAGATCATTATGTGGGAATAAATCGAGCAAATCTAGCAATATCTAAAATTCCAAGTATTAATATGAATATTGAGGAAAGAAATACTTTAGTAGCAGAAGCAAAATTTATTAAAGCATTATTATACTTCAATTTAATACGATATTATGGTGATGTGCCTTATAAATATTCCGAAACTACTTCTTTGAATGATCTTAATATCCCTAGAACACCTGTTGCTACTATATATGAGAATATGATTAGAGATCTTGAATATTGTGTGGAGCATTTAGAAGTTAAAGCTGCTGGATTAGCAGGACATGCCACACAAGATGCCGCTAAAACTTTATTGGCTAGTATTTACCTAACAAGAGGTAGTATGGCTAGAAGAGATAATACAGGTAATGGTATAGCCGATTTTACACTAGCGACTAGATATTCTAAAGAAGTAATAGATGCAAATAGATATAGGTTGTGTCCTTATTTTCCAGATGCGTTTATAGTGCAAAATAAAAATAATGATGAAATTGTTTTTGATGTACAATTTAAATCACCAGGATTAGGAGTTGGAAATACCATTGGTATAAATATGGGGATACCTTCAACTGCTTCTGGGGTAGATAATTTATCAGCAGGTGGATCACAAGGAGCTATAAGAGCTAATCCCTATCATCAATTCTACTATGAGGTAGCTGATAGTATTCGAATGAAATGGACTAATGCAAGAATTTTAATTAATGCTACTACCGGTAGGTATTCTATTGTTAGTGCTATAAGTAATAATCCTCCAGTATCGGCAGCAAAATTTAGGAGATATCCAGTTAGAAGTCCTGGTTTTGTGCTTCAAACAAATGATTATGATGTCAACTGGCCAATATTTAGATATGCAGAAGTGTTATTAATTTATGCTGAGGCTTCAAACGAAATAAATGGCCCTAATCAACTAGCAATAAATGCATTAAATTTACTTAGAAGCAGAGCTAGAAATACTAATATAGGTGGTGTTCACAGAGATATACTACCACGTTCATTATCTATACAAAGATCAATTGGTTTAGTCGATTTAACTCTTACAAATACATTGGTTTCTACTCAATCTGCATTTAGAAATTATATATTATTGGAGCGAAGTAGAGAATTAAGTCAAGAAGGCAAAAGATGGTTTGATTTAGTTCGATGGGGCATTTT
>CALPMA020000148.1 GCA_943324545.2 Chitinophaga pinensis | reverse complement strand
TGATTGGCTAGAAATCCAAAAGGTAATCAAAGAAGCGATTTCAAATATTTTGAATTTCCGTCAAGCGGAGGGAGTTTCATTAGAAAATGAATTTCAATTGAGAATTGGTAATATCCGAAGTTATATGACCGAAGCTTTAGCGCTAGATCCAGATAGAGTTCAAGCGATTAAAGACCGTTTACAAACTGCTATAGCAGAATTGAAAGTGAATGTAGATGAGAATCGTTTCGAGCAAGAATTGATATATTATTTGGAAAAATTAGATATTACTGAAGAGAAAGTCCGATTGACCAACCACTTGGATTATTTCTTAGAAACTATAAAAGGCAAAGAAGCCAATGGTAGAAAATTAGGATTTATCACTCAGGAAATGGGTCGTGAAATTAATACGATGGGTTCTAAATCCAATCACGCGCAAATGCAAAAATTAGTGGTGATGATGAAGGATGAATTAGAAAAAATTAAGGAACAAGTATTGAATGTGTTGTAGGAAATCTTTTAGCAATTAGCTTTTAACAATTAGCAAATAAAGAACTGAAAAGTGTTACTAAGCATAGAATAGAAATCATGAATAAAGGAAAATTAATAGTTTTTTCGGCGCCTTCAGGATCAGGAAAAACCACTATTGTAAAACACTTACTAGGAAGAGAAGATTTGAATTTGGAATTTTCTATTTCGGCAGCTTCACGCGAACCTCGAGCAGAAGAAGTAAATGGGAAAGATTACTATTTTATTTCTACTGAAGAGTTTATAAAACACATAAAAAATGAGGATTTTATTGAGTGGGAAGAAGTGTACCGGGATAATTTTTACGGCACACTAAAAAGTGAAGTGGAGCGCATTTGGGCTCTAGGAAAAAATGTAATTTTTGATATTGATGTAGCTGGTGGATTAAGAATAAAGAACAAATTTCCACAACAAACCTTAGCTGTTTTTGTAAAACCACCAAGCATTGACGAACTTAAAATCCGATTAAAAAAGCGTTCTACAGAAAGCGATGACAAGATAAATATGAGAATTGCCAAGGCATCTGTAGAGTTAGCAACAGCGCCACAGTTTGACAAGGTCATAAAAAATTACGATTTAGATATTGCCAAAGAAGAGGCGTATCAATTGGTGAAATCCTTTGTGAAATAATAAATTATGAAAATTGGACTTTATTTTGGAACCTTCAATCCCATTCATGTTGGGCACCTAATTATTGCCAATCACTTTGCGGAGCACACCGATTTAAATCAGGTTTGGATGGTGGTTACTCCGCACAATCCATTAAAAAATAAAGACACTTTACTAAAAGATTCGACTCGTTTAGAATTGGTTTTTCTGGCAACAGAAGATTATCCAAAGATTAAACCCTGCGACATCGAATTTCAATTACCTCAGCCCAATTATACAGTAAATACTTTAGCTCATTTACAAGATAAATATCCTAAAAATGAGTTTTCATTAATAATGGGGGAAGACAATTTGAAGTCTTTTCATAAATGGAAAAACCACGAGGTGATTCTTGAAAATCACGACATTTATGTTTATCCTAGAGTAGATGAAAATGGTCAAACGAATAATGATGGGGAGAAATATGGTTTCAAAAATCACCCTAAAGTCCATTTTATAGCGGCACCAATAGTTGAAATTTCGGCTACCTTTATTAGAAATTCCATCAAAAATAAAAAGAATATTCAGCCGCTTTTACCTAATAAAGTTTGGGAATATATTGATCACAATAATTTGTATAGAAAGTAATTTAGTCGTTAAATTCGATAATTAAAAAGTATATTTGAATTAAAGAATTTGTTTTCAACCAATTAAATGAAATTTATTATGAGATTAAACCTAATTTACTATTCGATTATTTTCATTTTTACCACTTTTATTTCTTACGGTCAAACCAAGTACTATAAAACTCCAAGTGGCCAAATTATTGACACCTTCGAATATTCAAAATTAAAAGCTAATTTTTATGATTATGTATTAAAATTAAAAGTTGAACGAAATGACAGAAAAATTTTATTTAAAGATAATTTCAAAGAAATTAAGCGAACAAAAGACAGTATAATTTACTCTTATAAATTTGAAATAAAAATTAATGAAAAAAAGGTATTGGGAGAAATTAAGTTTGATTTCGATGATTATATTGACAAAGAATTTCCACTTACTAGTTTACAAACACTGGACAACAAGACTGTTACTATTAATGACCTAAAAGGCAAGCCAACGTTAATTAATTTTTGGTTTGCTAGCTGTATGCCTTGCATTGAAGAAATGCCTGTTTTAAATAAAATTAAAGAGCAATTTAAAGATAGAGTAAACTTTATTGCAATTACCTATGAGACAAAAGAGAAAGTACTAGATTTTTTAAAAAAGCACAACTTTACTTTTACTCAAATTGTTGAGGCTAGAAAATTTACAGACGAATTGAAAATGAGTTCTTTTCCAGTAAATGTTTTTTTAGACAAAAATGGAATTGCTAAAGAAATAAAAAATGGAATTCCTTATGAAATGAACTATAAAGAGGAACTTATAATGGGAGATGGTGAAAATTTTATTGAAATTTTAGAAGAACTTTTACTACAATAATTTAAATTGGATTGCTTTAGTTTACTTATAAGATCCTAAAAAGAATTTTCCTTAAAATCTTGTTTTAAAATCCCAGTATTAATTTTGCGATAGAGAAATAGATAAGAATTCCAAAAATATCATTACTTGTTGTAATAAATGGACCTGTAGCTAGAGCAGGATCAATTTTAAATTTATTCAACAATAGTGGTATAAATGTTCCTATTAATGAAGCAATAATTATTACAGAAATTAATGCTGTAGTCACAATTACGCCAATAATGACTTCAACATTTAATAGAAAATGACTTCCTAAAAATAAAATAGATGCCAAAATTATTCCGTTCAATAAACTCAAAGAAACTTCTTTTATTAATCTGTTAAATAAAGTACCACTCAAAGAATCGTTTGCTAAACCTTGCACAATAATAGCCGAAGATTGTACGCCAACATTTCCAGCCATAGCGGCAATTAAAGGGGTGAAAAAGAATAAATTTCCGTGAAGTAGCATTGCTCCTTCAAATAATCCTAAAACTTTCACTGAGATAAATCCTCCTAAAAGTGCTAATACTAACCATGGTAAACGCGCTTTGGTGTGTTCAATGATGCTATCATCGGCTTCAATATCTTGAGAAATACCTGCGGCTAATTGGTAATCTTGATCGGCTTCGTCTTTAATTACATCCACGATATCGTCAATGGTAATTCGACCTACTAATCTCCCCAATTCGTCAATTACAGGAATAGCTTCTAAATCGTATTTTTGCATAATTCGAGCCACTTCAACGTCTTCAGTATCGACTTTTACAAAATTTAATTTACGAATATAGACTTCGCTAATGGGTGTTTTAGCTGATGTTGTTAATAAATCCTTTAAAGAAAGGCGTCCCAATAATTTATCTTGCTCATCAACAACATAAATGGAATGCACCCGGGAAATATTTTCGGCTTGGATACGCATTTCTTTTATGCAGGTAAGCACATTCCAATTTTCGTAAACTTTTACTAATTCTTTGTGCATAATTCCCCCTGCGGTATCTTCTTTGTAACGCAATAAATCGACAATGTCTTTTGCGTGTTCAACGTCTAGAAGTTCCGAGATTACTTCCTCTTTTTTACTTTGAGAAAGTTCGGCGATAATATCGGCAGCATCGTTAGTATCTAATTCGTCAAGCTCTTCTGCGATTTCTTTAGGTGATAATCGGCTTAAGATATTTTCTCTTAAATCGTCATCTAATTCAAGTAGAATTTCTGCCGTTTTATCACTGTCTAATACTTTGAAAATATAGGTAGCTTCATTAAAATCGAGTTCTTCAAGAATTTCAGCAATATCAGCATGGTGCAAATCGTTAAGCAACACTTCCAATTGCTGGTCGTCCTTACTTTTGATTAGTTCTTCTATTTGAACTATAAGCTCTTTACTGATTTTAAACTGCATCGGCTTCTATTTTTTGAGTGAGTTCAATGAATTGTTGCACGTTCAACTGCTCTGGACGAAGGTCAAAGATAGTGTCTTCTC
>CALPMA020000147.1 GCA_943324545.2 Chitinophaga pinensis | reverse complement strand
GTTTAAATCTCCTATTGAAATTCCAACGATTATATTTTCTGCTTTTTTTATCATGACTACACGTTATTTATTGCTAATTTTGAAACGCAAATTTAGTAAAATAATATCACAAATGTTTACAGGAATCATAGAAACCCTTGGAGAAATCATAGCAATTGAAAATGAAGGCGGAAACGTTCATCTTACCATTACCTCAGCTATTACCAATGAGTTAAAAATTGACCAAAGTGTTGCACATAACGGGGTGTGTCTAACCGTAACTTCTATAGAAAACAGCGAATACAAAGTAACCGCAATTCAAGAAACTATTGATAAAACTAATCTGTCTGATTGGAAAATTGGAGCTGCGGTAAATTTAGAACGTGCCATGAAATTAGGCGATCGCCTGGACGGACATATAGTTCAGGGGCATGTGGATCAAATCGGAATTTGCAAAGCGATAAAAGAAGCTAACGGTAGTTGGTATTATACTTTTGAATATGATCCTAGTTTAAACAATCTTACCATTGAGAAAGGCTCAATAACGGTTAACGGCGTGAGTTTAACAGTGGTGAATTCTTTGAAAAACGAATTTAGTGTTGCTATAATTCCCTACACTTATGAGCACACTAATTTTCATAATTTCGAAATTGGAACCAAAGTAAATTTAGAATTTGATGTAATTGGGAAGTACGTTTCGAAACTTTATTCGAATAAATAAGACTATATTATTTTTTCCAATTTAAACTTTCCATTAAATTCTGCACATCGTTTTTGATGTAACTAACAGCTGGCATAATTGAATCAAAATTGGGTTTTGCATAAAAATAAACAGAGCCGGTTACAAAATTTTTTGTGCTATCGGTAACATAAAATTGATTGTTGGTAGCCGCATTTCCATCTACTTGATAAAACATTCCGAAAACCCTTTTTTCAAAATTAATATAAGGTTGTTCTAGAATATCATCTGCTTTTATAACGTGTTGGTAGGTCAATTTTTGAGCATCTCTAAGCAATAAATTGATGTTATTATTAACTGGTTTATAACTCAAATAAAGAGTTGCTTTCATTTTTGGGTAGGTAATTTCAAAATTACAATCTCCTTTTTCGGTAATTATTGCATTAGTATTAATATCGAAAGTAAAATGACAATCGTTTTCAAAATGAGAATATTTCGCAACTGGATAGTCTAATCTCAAATAACTTGAGGGTTTTGGTATTGAATCTTTTTTACAACTCATAACTATAATTGCAAAAGTGAAAATGAAAATGAAAACTATGCTTTTTTTAAACATAAATTATTATTCTATAGTTACTTTTATTTGTTTGATTCGCTTTCTGTCAACAGAAACAACTTTAAACAAGCAGTTCTCAAAAGCTAATTGGTCTCCTCTTTTAGGAAAATTCCCTTGAATTTCTAATAAAAATCCTGCCAACGTTTCCGCTTCTCCTTTTCTTTCTTCAAATAAAGTTTCGTCTACATCGATAATTCTATAAAAATCTTTTAGGTTTATTTTGCCTTCAAAAAGGTAATTTTTTTCATCTATTTGAGAAAAACTAATGTCGTCATCATCAAATTCATCACTAATGTCTCCAACTATTTCCTCTATTACATCTTCAAGAGAAACCAATCCAGAAGTACCTCCGTATTCATCAACCACAATGGCAAGATGATTTTTCATACTTTGAAAGTCCTTCAATAAGTCGTCTAATTTTTTATTTTCTGGGACAAAAAAAGGTTTTCTTAAAAGTGTTTTCCAATCAAAATCAACTTTGTCAATATGAGGAATTAAATCTTTAACAAATAGAACGCCCTCTATATGGTCAATATTGTCATTGTAAACTGGAATTCTTGAATATCCTTTTTCAATTATTTTGGGAAGAATTTTATCAAACGTATCTGAAATTTCAATTGCAAAAACATCAATTCTAGGGCTCATCACTTGCTTTGTATCAGTATTTCCAAACGTGACTATGCCTTCTAAAATTTTTTGTTCCCCATGGGAAGAGCCTTCTGATGAGGTTAATTCTAATGCTTGCGATAATTGATCAACAGTAAAATAGGCTTTTTGTTTACCCAATTTTTCGTGCAAATAAATCGTTAAAGCCCTCATTGGAGAACTTATTGGAGTTAATAATTTGTCTAATATATATAAAGGACGGACTACAAATTCTGCAAATTTTAGGTTATTTCTATTGGCATATACTTTTGGTATTACCTCTCCAAATAATAAGATAAGAAACGTAACTACGATTACTTCTAAAATAAATTTAATTAATTCAGATTCAATAACCGAAAATAAGCTAGCACTAATATAGGAGAACAAAATTACGACTCCAATATTAATAAAATTGTTCGCCACAAGAAGTGTTGCCAATAATTTTTTAGGCTTATCAACCAATAATAATATGAGTTTCCCCTTAGAAGAATCTGATTTTGAAAGATTATCAATGGTTTTTGGGGACAAAGAAAAAAAGGCTACTTCGGCACCGGAAAGCAATGCCGATATAAAAAGCAAAACAAAAATTCCAATAGTACCAAAAAGCAAATTAGAATCTAAATTTTGAAAAAAATCAGTGAAACTGGGAGGTTCCGGATCCAAATTTAATGGTATTAGTTTAACAATTAATATGGAGATTCATGATCTAATAAGCCTGTTGGCGAATCAGAATTGGATGGCTTAAAAGGTTCAGACTCTTTTTTAGTAGTTAAAAAAGTAAATTCCGTAACTTGAATTTCAGTTGTAAACTTGGTTGATCCTTCTTCGGTCTGCCATTGGCGGGATTTAATTCTTCCTTCTACATATATTTTATCGCCTTTAGATAAATACTTTTCACAAATTTCAGCAGCTTTATTACGAACCACTAAATTGTGCCATTCTGTAGTATTTATTTTTTCATTTGTTGTTTTATTGATATATGTTTCATTTGTTGCCAAAGGAAATCTACCAATACAATTCCCTCCATCGAAATAGTGCATTTTAACATCATCGCCTAGGTAGCCAATTAGCATCACCTTGTTTATTGTTCCGTTCATCTTAATTTGAAAGTTTTAGTAATTCCAAATGTACACTTTTTTAACTTAATTCAGCGTATTCCTCTTCTATAAAATTAAAAATAACTTTTGGAAATGGAAATTCTTTGATGCTTTTTTTATTTATAGCGCCTGAAATTTCATCTACTACTTGTACCTTCCAAAAATTAATATTCAAATGTTGGTGTGATAATTTATGTATTTTACCTTTTGAATGCAAATTTGAAATTGCTGCTATTTTGTATTCAGATTTATATTTACTAAATATCAATTCCGAAACCGCGTCTAAATCCAACTCTCTTTCCGTTTCGATAAGAGGAAATTCATATAAATTCTGCCAAATTCCCTTTTTATCACGTTTCTGAATAAGGGTATTCGATTTATTGTCTTCAAAGACTAAGTAATTAAAAAAGCGATAACTGATTTTAATTTTTTTCAATTTCACCGGAAGGTTTTGCACTTTTTTCTTTTGTAATGCAGCACAACTATTATTAAAAATACAATGTTGACAATCGGGATTTTTTGGAACACATTGTAACGCCCCAAATTCCATTATGGCTTGATTAAAAGTGGCGGGGTCGTTTTTGGGCATTAGCTGAAAGGCCAAATCGAAAAATTCTTTTTTGGCTGTTGCTAATGAGATGTCGGTTTCAATGTCAAAATACCTTGAAAGCACTCTAAATACATTTCCATCAACTACAGGGACCGCTTCATTGAAAGAAAAAGAGGCGATTGCAGCAGCAGTATATTCGCCAATTCCTTTTAGTTTTAATAATTCTTTATAATTATTCGGAAACTCCCCTTTTAATTGATTGGCAACAAATTGAGCAGTATAATGAAGGTTTCTTGCTCTTGAATAATATCCTAAACCCTGCCAATGTTTCAACACTTTTTCTTCAGGCGCCTTTGCTAAGTCAAAAACGGATGGAAAGGTAGAAATGAAATCTAAATAATAAGGCAGTCCTTGCGCGACTCTTGTTTGTTGAAGCATGATTTCGGACAACCATATATTGTATGGATTTTGCGTATTTCGCCAAGGCAAATTACGCTTATTCTTTAAATACCAATGAATTAATGAGTTAGAAAAAATCACGTTATATTTTTTAGAATACAAAAGTAATTTTTTATGTTGTTAAATTTTAATGGTTTATGCTTGAATATTTGTTTTTTTAATTCATATATTTGCAACCTCAAAAAAAAGTAGAACTTTATTAATTAGAAAGAAAATGACGAAAGCAGATATCGTAGCAAAGATTTCGG
>CALPMA020000146.1 GCA_943324545.2 Chitinophaga pinensis | reverse complement strand
AGAAGATTTCAGCGTACCTAAATATGCGGCATTAACGTCGAGATTAGATCAAGAAGTTGGTGAAATTGTTTCAAAATTAAAAGAACTGAATCTATTGGATGATACTTTAATAATTTTTGCAAGTGATAATGGATCGGCACTTACTAAGGAACAAGATAGTTACCTTCATACTGGTGGAGATTTAAGAGGAAGAAAATCCGAAGTTTATGAAGGTGGAATAAAAAGCCCCTTGATTGCTTTTTGGAAAGGAAAAATTATTCCTGGAAGCACTAGTAATCACATCTCCGCTTTTTGGGATTTCTTGCCTACTTGTGCTGAGATTGTAAAGGCAAAAACACCAGAGAATATTGATGGAATTTCTTATTTACCTACACTATTAGGAAAAACTGACAAGCAAAAACAACACGATTATCTCTATTGGGAACGTAGCCAAAGTCAAGCCATTAGAAAAGGGGAAATGAAGGCAAATTTTGTCTACGATAAGACAACCCAAAAACAAAATATTGAAATTTACAATTTAGCCCAAGATCCTTTTGAGAAAAATAATTTAGCTGAAGCAATGCCAGAGCTTAAAGCAGAGTTCGTAAAACTAGCTCAAACTGCCAGAGTAGAGTCAGAAATTTTTCCTTTAGTAAAAAAAGCAAAAAAAGCAAAAGTAAAAATTCATTAACCAATGAAAATCAAATATATAGTTTTAAGTATTTTAGCTTTTACTGTTAGTTTAAAAAGCAACAGTCAAACGAAAAATAAAACAGTAAAACCTAATATTGTTTTCATCTATTTAGACGATTTAGGATATGGAGATTTAAGTTGTTATGGAGCAACTGCAATAAACACGCCCAATATTGATGCTTTAGCCAATGGAGGAGTTCGATTTACAAATGGATATGCCACCTCGGCAACGTGTACACCAAGTCGATATGGTCTGCTCACAGGGGTTTATCCTTGGAGAAATAAAGATGCCAAAATACTTCCTGGTTCAGCCCCATTATTGATTGGAAAAGAGCAACTAACCATCCCTAAAATGTTAAAAGAGAATGGATACCAAACTGCTGTTGTGGGTAAGTGGCATTTGGGTTTAGGGACTGGAATTGTAGATTGGAATCAACAATTAGATGCAGGACCTAATGATGTAGGTTTCGATTATTCTTATATTATGGCCGCCACGCAAGATCGAGTTCCTACAATTTACATCGATAATGGTAAAGTAGTTAATCTAGATAGCAAGGATCCTATTGCTGTAAATTACGACAAAAATTTTCCCGGTCAACCCACAGGAAAAGAAAATCCTGAATTGCTTTCAATGAAATGGCATCATGGTCATAATAGTTCCATTGTAAACGGTATTCCTAGAATTGGTTATGTGTCTGGTGGAGCAAGTGCCAACTGGAGTGATGTTGATTTAGCAGATCATTTTTTATCCAAAGCACAAACGTATGTAAAAAGCCATAAAGAAAATCCATTTTTCTTATATTATGCTTTAAATCAGCCTCATGTTCCTCGTACCCCTAACCCTAGATTTGTAGGAAAATCTGGCATGGGACCCCGTGGAGATGTTATTTTGGAAGCCGATTATTGCGTAGGCGAAATAATAAAAACCTTAAAAGATGAAGGAGTTTTAGACAATACCTTCATTGTATTTTCAAGCGATAATGGTCCTGTATTGAACGATGGCTATTATGATGATGCTGTGGAGAAACTAGGCAATCATAAACCAAACGGGCCATTGCGTGGCGGAAAATACAGTTTGTTGGAAGCAGGTACACGAGTGCCTTTTTTTACCTATTGGAAAGGGCAAATTAAGCCTTTAGTTTCAGATGCATTGGTGTGCCAAATCGATTTATTGGAATCCATAGCTAAGTTGGTCAATGTTGATGTTAAAAGTACAGACAGTCAGGAACTTTTAGATGTTTTTACTGGAAAAAGTGCTAAAGGAAGAACGAACTTGGTTATTGAAGCCAACACTAAAACGGCTTTTCGTCAAGGAGATTGGATAATGATTCCGCCTTATTCTGGTGATTCTATCCTAGAGGAAGTTAATATTGAAATGGGAAATGACAAAGAGTTTCAATTGTATAATTTAAAAAAGGACATTGGTCAAAAAAACAATCTTGCCAAAACCCAACCCAAAAAATTGAAAGAATTGATAAAAAATTTCGAATTGATTCGAGGGAACAGTTATAATAATGTGGAAAAAATTGAATTGAAATAATTATGAATAGGTCATTCTTTTTTATTCTAATAATTGTACTGTTTTTATATTCAAGAGTGAGTTGTCAAACAACCTCAAACTATTTGCAATCAGCCCCACTTAATCCAGAAAACTTTAATAAAGTGATTGATGGAAAGCAAGTGGGTTTGTTTTTTCTTAAAAATGCAAATATAACGGCCGCCATAACTAATTATGGTGGCCGTATTGTTAGTTTATGCGCTCCTGATAAAAACGGTCAAAAAGGCGATGTAGTTTTGGGCTTCAAAAGTATTGACGATTATTTAAAGGCAACCGGCGTATACCATGGCGCTATCGTTGGAAGGGTAATAGGAAGGATTGCTAAAGGAACTTTTGAACTAGACGGAATAATACATTCTCTTCCTATAAATAATGGTGCCAATCACCAACACGGGGGATTAAAAGGATTTCATAATCAAGTTTGGAATGTGAAGACGGTAACAGATAGTTCAATTGTATTGTCTTATTGTTCTGTTGATGGAGAGATGGGATATCCTGGAACTTTAAATGTAGAAGCAACTTATCAGTTGACTTCTAATAATGAATTGACATTAAAATTTTTGGCTACAACCGATAAAACAACTATAGTAAATTTGACCAACCACTCTTTTTTTAACCTTGCAGGAGAGGGGAATGGATCAATTTTAGACCATATCTTGACAATTCCATCCAATTATTTTTGCGCCGTAAATCCAGACAAAATTAAAACCGGGCAACTGCTTAAAGTTGCTGGAACCCCATTTGATTTTAGAAAAGGAAAATCCATCGGAAAGGATATCGTTTTAGAAACGACTAACGAACAAATGAAAATTGCTACAGGTTATGACCAAAGTTATGTCTTAAAGAAAAAACAAAGTAATAAAATTGTATTAGCAGCAACGGTTGTCGATCCTAAAAGCGGTCGTAAATTAGAAGTTTTTACCAATAATTTGGGTGTTCATTTTTTTAGTGCAAATTTCTTTAAAGGAGTCGATATTGGAAAAATGGGTAAACCTTTTCACTTTAGAGAATCATTTGCTCTAGAAACCCAGGACTATAATTCCCCAAATCAAAAATCATTTTCAACAATAGTGCTTAATCCTAGTGAAAAATATGAGAGCTATACTATTTACCGTTTTTCCAGCCTAAAGTAATAAAACAGGGCTAATTTTATTAGTAATTTTTTTCATTTCAGCATTTCAAATATTTAAAGAATAAGATATAAAAAATTCCATTATAAAGTTATTTGAGACGAATATCAATATAGAAGAACTACCAAATCAAATTTTTAATCCCCTTAACTTTGATGTTTAAATGAGTAACAAAGTAATTATATTAACAATAAATCAAAAAAACATTTATCTTTGAAATATTAACTAAATGCTCTATTTTAAAGACTTCAGTTAATTTTTTAATATATTATAAAACCAACATAAACAATTAATGCAAAGAATTCTAACATTATTATTTATATTATTTTTTTATGTATATTCATATGGTATACAGAGAGACAATGTTAATTTTAAAAATATAGATAATAATCATGGTTTGTCGCAAAATGGCATAACAGCAATATTTCAAGATAGAGATGGATATATGTGGTTTGGAACCCACTATGGATTAAACCGCTATGACGGAATGAATATTAGATCGTTTTATGCTTCAAATTCTTTCAACGATCTTTCAGACAATACTATAAATTCAATTGTACAAGATCTTGCGGGTAATATTTGGATTGCTACAGAACAAGGCCTTACTGTTTATAACCCCATTACACATAAACTATATAATTTAAAAAAATACAATCCAAAAAATAGTCTTTTCGGTCAAAATATACAATCCATTAAACTCATTGACGGAAAAATAATGTTTACGAGTCAAAATGGACTTTGGAGTATCGATTCAGGAAAAGAACTATTTAAGGAGGAAAATACAAAATCAATTTGCGAGAAGAGTGTTCGATATAAAATTTCAAATAGTTTAAACCTTGAATCATTAAAAATTCATGAGAAAGATAAAAATGGAAATTATTGGTTAACAAATAAAAACCAAGTTATTTTAACAAAAATAAGTAGTAATGAATTAATTATTTTAGCTAAAATTCAAATTGGACCTTCTTCTGATATTTCAATCTCTGCTTTTTTTCAAGATAATTTT
>CALPMA020000145.1 GCA_943324545.2 Chitinophaga pinensis | reverse complement strand
CTGGGGTACAAGTTCAAAATATTTCATCTGAAGCTGGAGCTGATGCTCAAATTTCTGTTCGTGGAATTAGTTCCATTAATGCAGGGGCAAGTCCTTTAGTTGTTGTAGATGGTCAACCAATCCCAGATGGATTAGCAACAATAAATATGGCCGATGTTGCATCTGTTGAAGTTTTAAAAGATGCCGCTTCTGCTGCAATTTATGGTTCTAGAGGAGCAAGTGGGGTAATCTTGATTACAACCAAGAGTGGTAAAACAGATAAAGCAAAGTATTCTTTCAAATACAGCACTGGATTTAAAAGTGCGTATGAAAAATACAATATGTTGACTACTTCTGAATATATTAATTTATTATATAGAGAAAGAGCTATTCGACTTACAGATCCTGCAATTCAAGCAGAAGGGCTAACCAATCCAAATGCTTTAAATTTACTTTACCAAGGTAGCGCAACAAAAACTAATAACTTAATAGCTGGGTACATAATTGAAAATACTATGTTAGGAGGAAGAGGTTATGATTATCAAGGTGAAGTTTTGAGAAATGCTGAATTCAAAAATATTCAATTTGGCGCAACCGGAGGAACTAAAGCGATTAAATATTATATTTCGGCTGGTTATCAAGGAGACCAAGGAATAATGCTAAAAAGTAATTTCCAAAAATTGAATTTCAGAACAAAATTTGATATTGAATTAAGTAAAAGAGTTAAGTTAAATGTAAACTTAAATCCTTCTTACACTGCTAAAGAATCTCCTTCTGAAAACTTAACTAATTTTTGGCGTTATCCATCTTGGTTACCCTACCAACATAATGCTTTAACCGCTACTTTTGTTAATCAAAATGCGCAGTGGGCAGGAATTAGACCTGGAGATTATGCACACCCTAGACATTTTATAGGTTTAACCTATAATCCTGTTTATCCTGATGGATCTATTCTCTATATGCCTGACGGAACTACATTTACTCCCGCTCAAGGTGCACCTTCAAACTCAGCACAAAACAACCCAATGGCTTCCTTGTTAAGTCATGATATTAATGCTAAATCTTATGGATTGCAAGGAGGTACCACTTTGAATGTTTCTATAGCGCCAGGTTTAGATTTCAAAACAATGAATACTTTATATGTAAAGTATGATACTAAATTCGATTGGTCAGATAGAAATGCAGAAGGGGATGGAATTGTAAATAAGGGAATCTATTTTGATAATTCCTATGTAGACTTATTAACTGAAAATACATTGAATTATAAAAAAGAGGTTGGTGATCACACATTTGATGTTCTAGCGGGTTATACGGCTCAAAATACAAAGAACACTGCAACTCAAACTACTGGTTTAGATTATGCTAGTGACGAATTTAATACTTTAAATAATGCACTTTTTATTGACAAAGCGGGAACTTTCGGTTCTAAAAACCAAATTGGTCTACTATCTTATTTAGGTAGAGTTAATTATGCATTTAAAAGTAAATACCTGCTTTCTGTAAGCTATAGAACAGACGGTAGTTCGTATTTTGCTTCTGGAAAAAAATGGGGTAATTTTCCTGCAGCTTCTATTGGATGGGCTGCAAATAAAGAACCTTTCTTGAGTAATGTTGAATGGTTAAATAAATTGAACTTTAGAACTAGTTACGGAGTTTCTGGAAACAATAGAATATTAAATTATGGTTTCCAAAATTTATTATCAACTTCTAACTATTCTTTTGGTCCTGGTACAGGAATTCAAACTGGTGGGCAAGTAGGAAACCCTTTAATTAATGCAAATGAAAATATTACATGGGAAAGTACTTTCCAAACCAATTACGGAATGGACTTATCTATGTTAAATAACAGACTAAATGTTACATTGGACATCTATAATTCAATTACTGATAAATTACTTTTACAACAAGCTACTATGGCTTTTTCAGGTGTTCCTTTATCATGGAATAATATAGGTAGTTTAAGAAACAGAGGTTTTGAAATAGAATTAAATACAACCAATTTGAAAGGCGATTTTAAATGGTCTACTTCCGCAAATATTTCTCACACTCAAAACAGAATTATTGAGCTAGGAAATGAAGCTTATCTGCTTAATTATGGTGAAAGAAATGAAATTTATAAAAGTGTAGTGGGCGGTCCTTTAGTTCAATTCTTTGGTTACAAAACAGACGGAGTTTGGATTTCTAATCAACAAATCGTTGATTCTGGTTTAACATCAAATTTACCTTCAGCTTTAAAACAAGGTGGTTTAAAAATTGTCGACGTTAACGGGGATGGAGTTTTAGATACTAATGATAGAACTATAATTGGTGATCCATATCCTGACTTCACTTGGGGAATTACTAATAATTTTAGTTACAAAAATTTTGATTTAAGTTTCTCTTTCCAGGGTGTTCAAGGTGGTGAGTTAATTAATGGAGACCCAAATTACGGCGAAACAAAATCAGCAAATGTAAACTATAATTCAAATCGTTGGATTAGCCCTCAAAACCCTGGGGATGGAAGAACACCATACGAAGAGTTAGGTTTCAACTGGATGTTAACCGATTATGTGGTAGAAGATGCTTCTTATTTTGCTTTAAGAGAAGTCAATTTAGGATATAATTTACCAGCTAATTTAGCAAAAAAATTAGGATTAAGCTCACTTAGATTGTATACTTCAGGACAAAATTTATTTTTCCAATCTGCTAATGGATATAGAGGAATCAACCCAGAGGGAAGATCTACTTCTGGTCCATATGCATCTTCATTAATTGCAGGATATCAAAGAGGGGCTTTTCCAATTCCAAAAACCTATGTTTTTGGTATCGATATTAATTTCTAATTTAAAAGTAGTAAAATGAAAAATTCAATAAAATATTTAAGCGTATTATTTTTAGTAGTGTCATATAGTTGTTCAGATATTATTGATTTAAATTCTGAATCAAATATTATTGCAGAAGACTATTATAGTAATTATACTGAGTTGCAATCGGGTTTAACAGCTTGTTACAAAGGAATGCAAGACCCTTTAATTGAAGAATGGTCTTTAACAGAACTCCGAAGTGATAATACTATTATGGATGGTGGATCTAGTACGTCTACACCAAATCATGATTTGGCTTTTTTAGATCAATTTTATCCACCAACAACTCATCAAGGTGTATATAAATATTGGTTAAAATCCTATAATAATATTAAAAATTGCAATACCATATTAAATGCTTGTGGTGCTAATTTTAATGCTTCCCCTGGTGTAATCGAATATGCTCCTGTAACAATTGACGCTACTGCATCTCAATGTAAAAGCGTTGCAGCAGAAGCATCTTTCATTCGTGCGTATCACTATTTTAATTTGGTGCGTTTATATGGTGGTGTATTTTTAATTGATGAACCAATAACTGCTCAACAAGCAAAAACAATTAATCGTTCATCAGTTCTAGATATTTATAAATTAATAGTAGCCGATTTAAATAATACTATTGCTAATGGAAGTTCAACTACCTACAATTCAAATTCTTCAGATCTAGGACGAACTAATGTATGGGCTGCTAAAGCATTATTGGCTAAAGTTTATTTAACTCTTGGAAGAAATCCGGATGCATCTGCTTTATTAGACAGTGTAATTACTTCTAGTGGCTACAGTTTACAATCAAATTACGGAAATGTATTTTCAGTAAATAATGAAATGAATTCAGAGATTTTATTTGCTATTCGATTTAAAGGTGGAGGATTAGGGATGGGAAATCCATTATCAAATTTATTTGCACCTACTAATACTGGAAATGCCGTAATTAACGGTGATGGTAAAGGTTATAATACCCCAACCTCAGAATTACTTAACCAATTTACTTCCTCTGCAACAGTAGTTGATAAAAGACGTGAATTTAATATTGGAGAATTTGCAAAATATACAAGTAAGACAACTGTTGCAACCACTTCAGCGGTTTTAACTTTAACGAGTTTGAATAATATTAAAGTTAATCAATTTGTAAGTGGTTTGGGAATTACTGGAAGTACCAAAAAAGTAAGATTAATTAATACAGCTTTAAATCAGGTTACATTAAATACCGCTGTTACTGTACCTGCTAACACAACAATTAGTTTTTTCACTTCTGTATACCCTAATAAATATACTTCACCAACAGTATTAGCATTTGATGCAGAAAACGATGTGCCTGTTTTGAGATTTTCGGATGTTCTATTAATGAAGGCCGAAGCGGATGGAAATACTGTCGGAAGTTTGGAATATATTAATAAAGTACGAAGAAGAGCAGGATTAGCAGATATCGTATCTTTTGCAAGTCAAGATGCATTTGAAAAAGCTTTGTCTTTAGAAAGAAAATTAGAATTTGCTTTTGAAAATCAACGTTGGTTTGATTTACTTAGATTTAATACTACTTTTCAAAATACT
>CALPMA020000144.1 GCA_943324545.2 Chitinophaga pinensis | reverse complement strand
TCATTTTTTTCTGTATTAAAATTTAATGTTAGCTCCAAATAAAAGCGTTCTTGGTCTTGGATAAATTGTATTATCGATACCATTATTAGTAATCTCAGGATCTAATCCACTGTATTTAGTTAATACAAATGCATTTTGTACACCTGCACTAATTCTTAAACTAGCTTTCCCTTCTAACCATTTTGGGAAACTATAACCTAGGGTTATGTTATCCATTCTTAAGAAAGAAGCATTTTCGATATAAATATCAGACTGAGTTCCTAAACTTCCTGGCTGAATAAAGTTGGTATCCAAAACAGCGGTAGGAATGTTTCCTAATACGGTATTGTTTTGAATTAAACTATAGTAAGCACTAACTGAATTGATATTGTTATAGATATGGTTACCTAAACTTGCTCTTAAGTTAAACGAGAAATCAAAGTTTTTGTAATTAAAATTAGAAGCAAATCCGAATGTCACATCAGGATCTCCATTGTAATTAATATATCTATCGCTGTTATTTACAATTCCATCCCCATTTAAATCAGCATAAGCTCCTTGAATTGGCGCTCCACTCAGATCATATAATTGTTTGAATACATAGAATGAATTTGGAGTATATCCTTGGCTGTGAATTTGGATTGTTCCTCCAGTTCCTCCTCCAATTGATCCAGTTAAAATATCTGAACCTAAAGCCAATTCGTCAATTCTTCTTTCAAATTTAGTTGCATTGAAATTTACATTCCAGCTAAAATCATTTGTTTTAAGGATCTCCGCATTCAATGTAAACTCAATACCTTTAGAACTCAAACTTCCAATGTTTTGCCAACCTGCATTACTAAAGTTAGATCCGTCAGAAATTGCTGAAAAAGATAATAAATTTTTAGAAACCTTTGAAAAAGCCTCTACGCTTCCTGTTAATCTATTATTAAAGAAACCAAAATCAAAACCTATGTTAGCGGTAGTAGTTTCCTCCCATTTAATATTAACATTTCTAAACTGTGGTACCGCAAGGTTAGTTGGCACTGTTCCAAACACATATTGAGAATTGCTATTTCCGATTGAATAAGGCTCTAGATACAAGAAGTTAGCTCTACCCATTTCTTGCTGTCCAGTAACCCCCCATCCTAAACGTAATTTTAAATCGCTAAATACTTTTGAATCTTTTAAGAAGGCTTCTTCCTTCATTTTCCATGCTAAAGCTGCAGAAGGGAAATTACCCCAACGGTTTTCTGCACTAAATACTGAAGAACCGTCTCTTCTATAGGTTAAAGTCATTAAGTATTTATCCTTAAAAGTCAAATTAGTTCTTCCGAAGAAACTTACTAATATTTTATCTCCAGGGTTATCAACATCTGGTAATTCCGAATTAGGATTTAACACGTTAAAACTATTGTAACTTTCACTTTGGAATTTTTGGTAAGAATAACCACCAGTAGCTTCAAGAGCTATATCAGAGAAACTTTTATTGTAAACTAAATAACCGTCAAATAATTTATTTGTTTTACTTTCTGTTTGATTTTCATCTACTCCTCTTAATACATTATTAATGTATGCAGATCTACTTTTGAGATCAACAGTTTTCATACGCTCTCCAGTACTGTTATCGTATCCTACATTTACCACCGCTCTTAACGCCGGAAGAAATGGTAATTTATAATCCAATTCTAAATTTCCAAAAGTTCTTCTGTAAGTTCCATGATCATGTGTTTGCATTAATTGAGCCACAGGATTCCATGGAGCATTAATTACTGGCAAACCATTTGGTGTAGCTGTATACTCAAAGTAACCTCCATAATTAGTGTTAGCAGAATTGTATACAGGTTGAGTTGGATCAAAACGAATTGCAGAACCTTCTACACCTTCAGCAAATCTATTTTTCTCATTTGAGTAATTCGCGTTCAATCTCACTTTTAAATGATCTTTAAAGAAAGTAGGGTTCATTGCTAAACCAACCGTATTTCTTTCAAATTGATTCGTTAAACGTAAACCTTCTTGAAAAGTTTTACCTATAGTTAAACGAGATGGAATTTTGTTAAACAAATTACCTTTAACTGATAATGATTGGTCAACCATTTCAGTTGTTCTGTAGATTTGATCTTGCCAATTGGTATTTGCAGTTCCTAAAGAATTTAGTAAATTAATTCCAGTAGTTGGATCTGCAGCAAGTAATTGATTTTGTCTAACTTGAACTATATTTCTATAGTCTGCAGCGCTAAATACATTTACTTGGTTAACTTTTTTACCAAAACCTAATTGAACATTGTATTCTACTTCTAGATTTTTACCACCTTTTTTTGTGGTAATAATAATAACACCATTAGAAGCTCTAGAACCATAAATAGCAGTCGCAGAAGCGTCTTTCAATACTGTAAAAGACTCAATTGTAGCTGGATTTAGAGAAGAAATAATAGAAGTAGCCCCAACTGAACCTTTATTGTCAATAGGCAATCCATCAATTACAATTAATGGGTCATTACTCGCAAACAAGGAAGCTCCTCCACGAATTCTAATTTCAGATCCTGAACCAGGAGCACCACTAGTATTAATAGAAAGACCTGCCACTCTACCGTTTAATAAATTTTCGGCTGTTACATTGGCTCCTTTGTTGAAGTCTTTAGTAGTGATGGTCGTTAAAGACCCCGTAGCATCTTTCTTCTTAACGGTACCGTAACCTACTTGAACTACTACTTCACTTAATTGGTTAGCATCTTCTTGAAGACTAACAGTAATTGAAGTTTGATTAGAATAAACAATTGTCTCGGATTTAAATCCAATAAATGAAAAAACGATTTTGTCGCCTTTCACTACTTTAGACAATTGAAATTTTCCATCGAAATCAGTGGCAGCACCTTTTGATGCTCCCGATACTACTACATTTACCCCTGGTAAAGGTTGTCCTGATGCTTTATCAAGTACAACTCCACTTAAAGTGCTCTGAGCCAGAACACTAAACGGAAGTAGTAAGAATAAAAATAACAACTTTTTGTAAATTGTTTTCATACATTTTGTTTAAGTTAAAAATTGGTTTTTTTGCTTATATTTATACTTCGAATTATAAATTTAAATATAATTTAACAACTTCAAAACATAAATTTAAAATTAGGGTTACGAAAACGTGATAGTGTTGAAAAGTTTATTGATTGTATGTCAAATTTATCCTAATTTTACACATAATTTAAAAAAAAGTAGACTTAATTATCAAATATTAATTTATCATTTTCTCATGAAGAAAAAAATTACTTTAAAACAAATTGCTAGAGAACTCGATGTTTCCATCTCAACTGTGTCAAAATCTTTGCGTAATAGCTTAGAAATCAGTGAGGATACAAGACAAAAAGTACAAGCTTTTGCAAAATTCTATAATTACAAACCAAACAATATCGCCTTAAGTCTAAAAAATCGAAAAACGAAAACAATTTGTATCATAATTCCTGAAATTATTCATCACTTTTTTACAACCATAATTAGCGGCGTTGAACATGTAGCTAATCAAAATGGATACAATGTTATTATCTGCCTTTCGGATGAATCATTTGATAAAGAAGTCATCAATATGGAAATGCTGGCTAATGGAAATATCGATGGATTTATAATGTCCTTATCTAAAGAAACTCAACAAAAAAAAGACTTTCACCACATCACCGAAGTAATTAATCAAGGGATGCCAGTGGTAATGTTTGACCGAGTAACCAACGACATTCTTTGTGATAAAGTCATTATAAACGATCATTTGGCTGCCTTTAATGCCACACAATTTTTTATCGACAAAGGATTAAAAAAGATTGCACTTATTACCACTGTTGATTACGTGAGTGTTGGGAAATTAAGAACAGAAGGCTATATAAATGCGCTAAAAAATAATGATATAAAAGTAGATGAAAGTCTCATCATTAGAATTGAAGACACCGAACATTACGAAGATTCTATTGAGAAATTATTAAAAACAAAATCTCCTGAAGCAATTTTTGCGGTTAATGAATTATTTGCGGTTACGGCAATAAAAGTAGCCACCCGTTTAGGAATAAAAATTCCTGAAGAATTATCAATAATTGGATTTACTGATGGTTTAATTTCTAAATATTCCTCTCCAAGCATAACAACTGTTGGTCAAGACGGAGTCAAGATGGGGGCTAAAGCTGCAAAAATGCTTATCGATCGTTTGGAAGCCGAAGACATTGAAAATGAAGAAGGAGAAATTGTAGAACACTACCGAACTGAAGTTATTGAAACAGAATTAGTAGAAAGAGAATCGACAAAATCGTAATAAATTACTACAATTTATTTTTGTTTTAAAAAAAATTATATATTTACGCCATATTATCAAAGCTTATATTTTACTTCGAAAATTTAAAATAAGTTTTGATAAGCATCGCGCTTATCGTTCAAATCATTTTTATAAACGATAATGGAAAAGCGTAAATTAAGTTTCTGGGAAATTTGGAACATGAGTTTTGGTTTCTTAGGAATACAATTTGGTTTTGCTCTCCAAGGAGGATTCATGTCTCGAATTTTCCAAACTCTAGGAGC
>CALPMA020000143.1 GCA_943324545.2 Chitinophaga pinensis | reverse complement strand
TGCTGGTGTTTTAATTAGTTTTTATTTATTCAAAAAGAAACCAACCTCGATTAAAAATTAAATTAATATTGCATAAAAGCAAAAAATCCCTAACTACTTAATTTATAAGTGATTAGGGATTTTTTTTGTGGTACCTCCAGGGTTCGAACCAGGGACACATGGATTTTCAGTCCATTGCTCTACCAACTGAGCTAAGGTACCTCGCTTAGCGGGGGCAAATATAAGGCGAATTTTAATTTATACAAAACAATTATTAAAAAAAATCTATTCGTACCTTTGCAACATCTAATAATAAATTATGCTTTTAGCAGTTGATATCGGAAATACTAGGATTAAAGTAGCTGTTTTTGAGGGAACTAACCTTTTAGAAAAGTTTCATTTTGACAGTGAAGAACTTCAAAATGAACTACTTTTTATAATAAATAAATATAAAAAAGCCAGCGATTTGGTGGTTGCCTCTGTTGGAAACATCTCAAAAGAAGCCTTCTTAGAATTTGAATCTCAAATAACCATCCATTTCATTTCATCTATTTTCCCTTTTTCTTTTAAAAATAACTATTCTACACCAATTTCCTTAGGTATAGACCGAATGGTATTGGCAAATGGAGCAGTATTACAATATCCTTTCCAAAACCGACTAGTAATTGACGCTGGAACTTGTATTACCTATGATTTTATTGATGATAATGATAATTATCTGGGTGGAGCAATTTCACCAGGAATTCGTTTAAGATTTGAATCACTACATAATTATACGGCTAAATTGCCTTTATTGACGTTAAAAGTTATAAATGACCAAGATTCAGAATTTGAAAAAATTCCTTTTGTAGGAAATTCGACAATTCAATCAATAAATTCAGGAGTTATCAATGGTGTAATAAATGAAATTGAAGGCTTTATTTCTCAATATGAAGCAGTTTATCCTAAATTTATTATAATTTTAACTGGTGGTGACTCAGAATTTTTGGCTAAACGATTAAAAAATACCATATTTGCCAATTCAAATTTCCTTTTGGAGAGTTTAAACCAAACATTTCAACACAAAATCAAAAATGATTAAAAAATTTATAGTACCCGCTTTTTTATTTTTTACTTTAATTTCATTTGCCCAACAGGGAACTTCATCACCATATTCATTTTATGGAATAGGGGATGTAAAATTTAAAGGAACTGCCGAGAATCGAGCCATGGGAGGGTTAACTATTTACTCAGATAGTATTCATTTAAATTTTCAAAATCCTGCTTCTTATTCCAATCTAAAATTAACTACCTTTTCTCTTGGTGGAACCTATTTGACAACCGATTTGACGACAAGTTCTCAAAGCGAAAAAGCTAGAAGGACCGCTATAGATTATTTAGCAGTAGGACTGCCTTTAGGTAAATTTGGCGTTGGTTTTGGTTTAATGCCTTATTCATCTGTTGGATACAATATTCAATCCATTTCAACAGCAACCCCACTTGTTCCTGCAGAAATTAATCAATATTCTGGCACGGGCGGTATAAACAAAGTATTTTTTGGTTTGGGTTATTCTTTATCAAAAAAATGGAGTGTTGGTCTAGATTATAGTTACAATTTCGGAAAAATTCAAACCTATTCTTTCCGATTTATTGAAGGAATTCAATACGGTTCAAGAGAGAAAAATTTATCTGATATTTCAGGAGGAACTATTACAGCTGGAATTAACTTTAATACCCCAATTAATAAGAAACTGAATGGATTTGCTAGTTTAACTTATTCTCCAGATTCTAAATTAAGATCTTCAAACTCAAGAAATATTGCAACAATTCAATATTCATCATCTGGATCTGAAATTATTGTACAACCTTCAGAGGTTGATGTTGCCAATACATCGATTACTATGCCTTCAAAATTAGCAGTAGGTTTTGGATTTGGTCAAAATAAAAAATGGATGCTTGGAACGGAAATTACATTCCAAAAAAGCAGTAATATGGGAAACAGATTCAACGATATTAATAATGTAAATTATGAAAATTCTACAAGGTATTCTTTTGGTGGATTTTATATTCCAAATTATAATTCTTTTTCAAAATATTATCAGAAAATTATATATAGAGCTGGTTTGAGATATGAAAATACAGGATTAATAATTAACAACACCTCTATTAAGGATTATGGGATTAATGCTGGCATTGGATTGCCCCTTATAGGTGTGTTTTCAAATATAAATATAGGCATAGAATTCGGACAAAGAGGTACCACTTCTGCTAATTTAGTTCAAGAAAATTATACAAATATTACTATCGGACTTTCGCTTAACGATAAATGGTTCCAAAAAAGACGTTATTATTAATTTAATAATAGTCTAATTTGAGTTTTTAGATTTTAATAGTACTTAATTATGACCTTCAATAAATTCTCTTTAAGAAATATTAGTCTAATAATTTTATTGTTATCAGTCCTTTTTTCTTGTGAAAGTAATTTTAAGGAAATTCAAAAACAAAATTTTTCAGAATTTGCTCCAAGTGGTGAAGCCGATGATTTCAATATGAAATATACCGATTCAGGGAAAATAAAATCAATATTGATTAGCCCTAAAATGCTAGATTATGCATCGGTTACTTATCCCTTTACCGAATTCCCTAAAGGAATAAACGTAACTTTATTTGATATTAATAACAAAAGAACTTTTGTATCTTCAAATTATGCGGTTTCTTATAAAGTGCCAAACTTAATTGACCTGCAAGGAAATGTTAGAATCACTAATGAAATGGGACAAGTATTAGAAACTTCTCAATTGTATTTTGATCAGAAAAACGAGTGGTTTTATACCGAAAAAAAGTTTAAATTTACAGACCCTAAAGGAGTTTCCTATGGCGAAGGAATTGATTTTAGTAAAGATTTTAAAATTGTAAATTCTCAAAGTATCACAGGACAAATCGATCAAACTAATTAAAAATTATTTATAATGAAATATTTAAAATACACCCCTTATGTATATCTTTTTGCAGCTGTTTTTTTTGTTTACAAAGCATTAGATGTTTGGAGCACCAACTCTGAAGACCATCTACTTTTTTTAGGAATCGCATCATTGTCTGTGCTCATGTTTTTCTTTAGAAGACATTATGCTAAAAAGTTCGAAGCTAGAAACAAATCAAAATAAATTATGGAAATCACAATTATCATTATCTGTTTGATATTATGTGCGTTTTTCTCGGGAATGGAAATTGCTTTCATTACCTCTAATAAAATTTATCTTGAAATTGAAAAAAAACAAGACAATTTTCTTTCTCAAATTCTAACTAAATTAACTGAAAAACCTTCTCAATTTATTGCTACAATGCTCATTGGATTCAATGTGGCAATAGTGGTTTACAGCTTTTTCATGGGTGATTTATTAATGAAATGGTTTGAATCATTAGGAATAGAATTTTCTAGTTTGGTTAACTTATTGTTGCAAACAGTACTTTCAACTTTAATTGTATTAATAACTTCTGAATTTCTTCCCAAAGTTTTTTTTCAGATTTATGCTAATTGCTTTGTTAAGTTTTTTGCAATTCCAGCCTATTTTTTCTACCTCGTTTTTTATGTAGTTTCCACTTTTATTATGTGGATTTCAGACACCATTTTGAAACGATTTTTTAAAACTGAAGGTGATTTTGTGCCCTTATTTTTTAGCAAAATAGAACTTGGGAATTATATTTCAGAGCAAATGAACCATTTTGAAGATCATGAAACGGTAGATTCTGAAATTCAAATTTTTCAAAATGCATTAGAATTTTCTGGCGTAAAAGCTAGAGATATTATGACTCCTAGAACAGAAATTGCTGGGGTCGACATCCTTGACTCTGTTAACGATTTAAAGGAAATGTTTATTAATACTGGTTATTCTAAAATCATGGTTTACCAAAATTCATTAGACGATTGTATTGGATATGTCCACTCCTTTGAACTATTTAAAAAACCTAAAACTATTAAATCAATTTTGATTAGGGTAGAATTTGTACCTGAAACTATTTTCATAAAAGATGCTCTAGATATTCTAATTAAGAAGAGAAAAAGCGTTGCAGTTGTTCTTGACGAATATGGAGGTACTGCAGGAATTATGACTATTGAAGACATTGTAGAAGAGCTTTTTGGTGAAATTGAAGACGAACACGATTCAGAAGAAATTAGAATAGAACAGGAAATTGAAACAGGTATTTTTCTATTTTCAGCGCGATTGGATGTAGAATATATTAATCAAACTTATAAACTTAATATTCCTGAAAGTGATTCTTATGGTACTTTAGGAGGATTTATTGTAGATCACACTAAAGAAATCCCTCAGAAAGGAAATAAAATAAGCATTGGAAACTATAATTTTATTATTGAAGAAGCTTCAAATAATAAAATTGAGTTGGTTAAATTGACTATAATTGACTAATATTAAAAAAATAAAGTAATTTATTGCAAAATATAACTTTACAACTATTATTATTAAATAGATAATTGTATTTTCGCAGACAGAATTTTAAATAATAAAATAAAAAATGGCAGTTTTACAAAAAATCAGACAAC
>CALPMA020000142.1 GCA_943324545.2 Chitinophaga pinensis | reverse complement strand
TTTTTCATATTATATATACTAATTTTCGACTATTATTAAGCAATTCTTTTGTTGTAAAATGACATCAAAAAAGTATAGCTCTTTCTAAAATTTGCACAAAAATACGACTTAAGAACTATTCTCAAAACCATTAAATGTACTAAAATATTAATTTATATTAATTCTAAATAAGAAAATCATTTTCAAGTATTTTATAAATAGTACATTTGCATAAAAATCACCACTTTATGATAATTTTATACAAAAAAAACGCTTTTAAACTGATACTGTCATTTTGCTTTTTAAGCATAAATTTATTTTCACAAGAAGAGAATATCACTGTTTCTCAAAATCCAAAATTTGAAAATTTATTAAATGAAAAAAGGAAAAATAATGCTTCAATTACTATAAATGACATCTACAAAATTCAAATCTATAATGGTGATATTGAATCTTCAAAAAAAATATTAATTGATTTTAAAAAGGAGTATTTTAACATTGATGGAACTATAGTTTTTTATGCTCCAGCCTACAAAGTTTGGGTTGGTAATTTTAAAAATAGAATTGAAGCCGAGAGGAATTTATTACTTTTGAAAACCAAATATCCAAATTCCTTAATTATTCAACCGAATAAATAAATGATAAAAAAAACGCCCCAATTGCTTAGGACGTTTTTTTTATTATAGACTATTTTAGTTTCTTTTTAATTGCAACTTCATGATATGATTCTATTATATCTCTTTCTTCAATGTCATTGTATCCCTTAATTTGAATACCACAATCATATCCTTTTGCAACGTCTTTTACATCATCTTTAAATCGTTTCAATGCTAGAAGTTCTCCATCGTGAACAACTACTCCATCTCTAATAATTCTAATTTTAGAATTCTTAACGATTTTACCATCCATAACCATACTTCCTGCAATTGATCCCACTTTCGAGATTTTGAAAATTTCTCTAATTTCTGCCGTACCTAAAACTTCTTCTTTCATTTCTGGAGCAAGCATTCCTTCCATAGCATCTTTTAAGTCGTCGATAGCGGCATATATAATTGAGTAATAACGGATGTCTATTTCTTCTTTATCAGCTATTTGTCTAGCATTTCCAGCTGGACGAACATTAAATCCAATAATAATTGCATCCGAAGCTGAAGCCAGCATTACATCTGTTTCAGTAATTGCTCCAACACCTTTATGGATAATATTTATTTGAATCTCTTCAGTAGATAATTTAGAGAACGAATCAGATAATGCTTCCACAGATCCATCAACATCACCTTTCAAAATGATGTTTAATTCTTTAAACTGTCCTAAAGCAATTCTTCGTCCAATTTCGTCTAATGTAATATGGCGTTGTGTTCGAACTGATTGTTCACGCATTAATTGAGAACGTTTAGAAGCGATTTGTTTTGCTTCTTTTTCATCATCAAATACATTGAATTTATCACCTGCAGTTGCAGCTCCATCTAATCCTAAAACAGATACTGGTGTGGATGGCCCTGCTTCTTTTATGTTATTTCCACGTTCATCATGCATGGCTTTAATTTTTCCATGGTGTTTTCCCGCAAGCATATAATCACCTACTTTTAAAGTCCCATGTTGAACTAATATTGTAGAAACGTATCCTTTACCTTTATCTAAGAAAGCTTCTACTACTGTTCCCTGAGCCGCTTTATTTGGATTTGATTTTAAATCTAAAATCTCTGCTTCTAGTAATACTTTTTCTAATAATTCTTTAACTCCAGTTCCTACTTTTGCAGATATATCATGAGATTGTATTTTTCCTCCCCAATCTTCAACTAGTAAGTTCATACCGGCTAATTTTTCTTTAATCTTATCTACATTGGCATTCGGCTTATCAATTTTGTTGATAGCGAAAATAATAGGAACTCCGGCTGCTTGTGCGTGAGAAATCGCCTCTTTTGTTTGTGGCATGATGTCGTCATCGGCTGCAATAACAATAATTGCAATATCGGTTACTTGAGCTCCACGGGCACGCATCGCTGTAAAAGCTTCGTGTCCTGGTGTATCTAAAAAAGCTATTTTTTGTCCGTCATCTAAGGTCACTCCGTAGGCACCAATGTGTTGGGTAATTCCTCCAGACTCACCTGCGATTACGTTTTCTTTACGGATATAATCTAGTAACGATGTTTTACCGTGATCGACGTGACCCATTACGGTTACTATTGGAGCTCTAAATGTTAAATCTTCTTCTTTATCTTCAACAACTTGAATATTTTCTTCAATATCTACCGTTATGAATTCAACATCATAACCAAATTCATCGGCTACAATTGTTAGTGTTTCTGCATCTAAACGTTGGTTCATGGTAACCATGATTCCCAGTGACATACATGTTCCTATTACTTTGGTAATTGGTACGTCCATCATAATTGCAATTTCACCTACGGTAACAAATTCTGTAACTTTTATAGTTTTACTACCTTCGTCTATAGCTCTTTGCTCTTCATCAGATTTTTGACGGTGCGTGTCTCTTTTGTCTCTTCTATATTTCGCTGCTTTTGATTTACTTCCTTTACCTTGAAGTTTTTCTAAAGTTTCACGAATTTGATTTTTAACTTCTTCCTCGGTTGGCTCAACTTTAGCTATAATTGCAGGTCTAGCTCCTTTTACGAAACCTGGTCTAGCACTTCTATTTGCATTGAATCCGCCTCCTGTATTTGGAGTAATTTTATTTGGATTAGCTTCTCCCGGAACCCCTGGAGGTCTTGGAGTGCCTGGTTTTGGTACTATTCTTTTTCTTTTATTTTTATTTGAATTGGAAGCAGCTGCAGCCCCTGAACTTACGGGACTCCCCGGTTTATTTGGAGCGATTTTTGGTTCTTCTTTTTTCTTTTTTGGCTTATTAAACTGTGTTAAATCAATTACTTGTCCCGTTAATGTTGCTCCAGATAATTTTTGATATTGAGTAGTGAAATCTTCAACTGGCGCTTCAACTTCTTCTGTTGATAATTTTAGTTTTACAGCTGGAGTTTCTTTTACTGCTTTTTTCTCGGCAACTTCAGGTTTAGCTTTTGAAACAGGTTTATTTTCGGCTATTGTTTTTGCTTTAGGTAAAGTAGTTTCCACTTTTTTAGGATTTAAATCCAAAGTTCCAACTTGTTTTGGTCCTGAAACAGTTCCTCTTGCTTTAATAACTTCTTGTTGTTGCTTTTGGCGCTCTTCGTCAAACTTACGTTTGTCTTCAATGTCTTTTTCACGCTCAATTCGCAAAGCTTCTTTCTCTTTTCTTTTTTCTTCGCTTACTTCTTTAGAAGCTTCTTTGTTTCCTTTATCGCCTGCAAATTGGTTTTGAAGAATACTGAATTCCTTTTCAGAAATTTTTGCGTTTGGATTTGCATCAATTGCAATTCCCTTATCCTTTAGATAATCCACAGCTCTTTCTAAAGAAATATTCAATTCCCTTAAAACCTTGTTAATTCTAATAATTCTATCTTCAGACATAAAACCTTTTTATTATTACCTATTTTTGTGTTGTTAAAATAAAATTCAACTAGCCTTCAAATTCTTCTTTTAATATTCTCATTACATCCAAAATTGTTTCCTCTTCTAGGTCAGTTCTTCTCACCAAATCATTTACATTTTGTCCTAAAATACTTCTTGCAGTATCCAGTCCAATTTTTGCAAATTCTTCAATAATCCACTCGTCAATTTCATCTGAGAATTCTGTTAATTCAACATCGTCATCATTTTCAACAGTGCTTCCTTCTCTTATTACATCCAACTCATAACCTGTTAATTGACCTGCTAATCTGATGTTATGTCCGCCTCGCCCAATTGCTTTAGATACTTCTTCTAATTTTAAAAACACTTCCGCTCTTTTAGTATCTTCATTAATTTTAATTGAAGAAACTTTGGCTGGGCTTAATGCTCTTGTTATTAATAATTGAATATTGTCAGTAAAGTTGATTACATCGATATTTTCGTTTCCTAATTCACGAACGATTCCGTGAATTCTAGATCCTTTCATACCTACACAAGCTCCTACCGGATCAATTCTATCATCGTAAGAATCTACAGCTACTTTCGCTTTTTCACCTGGAATTCTAACTACTTTTTTAACCATAATTAAACCGTCGAAAACTTCAGGAATTTCTTGTTCAAATAATTTTTCTAAGAACAACTCTGATGTTCTAGACATAATAATTTGAGGCTTGTTTCCTTTTAATTCAACACTTTCAATAATTCCGCGAACATTATCCCCTTTACGGAAAAAGTCAGATGGAATTTGTTTTTCTTTTGGTAATACAATTTCATTTCCATCATCGTCAAGCAAAATTACAACTCTTGGGCGAACATGGTGCACTTCTGCAGTATAAATTTCTCCTATTAAGTCTTTAAATTGTTTGTACAAATTAGTATTATCGTGTTCATGGATTTTAGAAATCAAATTCTGACGTAAAGCCAAAATCGCTCTTCTTCCCAAATCAACTAATTTTACTTCTTCAGAAACTTCTTCCCCAATTTCAAAATCAGGTTCGATTTTTCTAGCTTCTGTTAAAGTTATTTCAAGATGGTCTAAATCCAAATCATCGTCAGCAACGATAACTCTTCTTTGCCAAATTTCCATATC
>CALPMA020000141.1 GCA_943324545.2 Chitinophaga pinensis | reverse complement strand
TTTACGGCATCCATCAAGATATCATCGTCGTTATATATAGCGTAAATAACTTTATTACTCATGATGTGAATCTTTATTTGCTTGTCTATCGTTAATATAATTTTGTCCTGTAGCTTTCAATATTGTTTTTACCTCTGCTTGAGCAATTACAGGAAATGTTCTTGCATATAATAAAAATAATACGAAGAAAAATCCAATTGTTCCAATGAAAATTCCAATATCTACGAAAGTAGGAGAAAACATGGTCCATGAAGAGGGAAGGTAATCTCTATGTAATGAAGTTACAATGATCACAAATCTTTCAAACCACATTCCGATGTTTACCACAATAGAAATGATGAAAGAGAACATGATACTTGTTCTTAATTTTTTGAACCACATGAATTGTGGCGAAAATACGTTACAAGTCATCATTGACCAATATGCCCACCAATAAGGTCCTGTTGCTCTATTTAAGAATGCATATTGTTCGTATTCTACACCTGAATACCAAGCGATAAATAACTCTGTAATATAAGCAACCCCTACAATAGAACCTGTAATCATGATTACAATGTTCATTAATTCGATGTGTTGAATGGTAATATAAGCTTCTAAATTAGAAACTTTTCTCATGATAATAAGTAAGGTATTTACCATTGCAAATCCTGAAAATACCGCTCCTGCAACGAAGTATGGAGGGAAAATGGTAGTGTGCCATCCTGGAATTACAGAAGTAGCAAAGTCCATAGATACAATAGTGTGTACAGAAAGTACCAGTGGAGTTGCTAAACCTGCAAGAACCAAAGAAACTTCTTCGAAACGTTGCCAATCTTTAGCTCTACCGCTCCATCCGAAACTTAATATTGAGTAAATTCTTTTTGTAAATGGTGTAATAGCTCTGTCTCTCAACATAGCAAAATCAGGTAATAAACCAGTCCACCAAAAAACTGTTGATACTGATAAATAAGTTGAGATTGCAAATACATCCCAAAGTAATGGAGAGTTAAAGTTCACCCATAATGATCCGAACTGGTTTGGAATTGGTAATACCCAATATGCTAACCAAGGACGACCCATGTGAATAATTGGGAATAAACCTGCTTGAATTACTGAGAAAATAGTCATTGCTTCTGCAGAACGGTTAATTGCCATTCTCCATCTTTGACGGAATAACAATAATACTGCGGAAATTAAGGTTCCTGCGTGACCAATACCTACCCACCAAACGAAGTTGGTAATATCCCAAGCCCAACCTACCGTTTTATTTAATCCCCAAGTACCAATACCTGTTGAAATAGTATAAATAATACAACCTATTCCCCAAAGGAAAGCGGCAAGAGCGATTGAAAAAACAATCCACCACTGTTTATTTGCTTTGCCTTCTACAGGCGCAGCTACGTCTACGGTAACATCGTGATAGGTTTTATTCCCTATAACTAAAGGTTTTCTAATACTTGAATCGTGTATATGAGACATATCCTTTTTAATTTTATTAATTTATTTTACTTATAAAGTTAGAATTGCAACCAATTTGGCAAGGTTCAAACTTTATGAATTTCTAACTTTAACGTGATAAACAACATTTGGTTTCGTTCCAACGTGCTCTAATAAATGATACGATCTTTCGTCTTCTACTAATTTAGCGATTGGACTTTCTTTTACATTTATATCTCCAAAAGTCATTGCTCCAGTAGAACAAGCTTTAGAACAAGCCGTTTGGAATTCGCCTTCTATAACTTCTCTACCTTCATTTTTGGCTTTCAAAATGGTTGCTTGTGTCATTTGAATACACATTGAACATTTTTCCATAACTCCTCTTGAACGAACGTTTACGTCTGGGTTTAAAACCATACGACCTAAATCATCATTCATATTGTAATCGAATTCACTGTTTTTATTGTATAAGAACCAGTTAAAACGTCGCACTTTATAAGGACAGTTATTAGCACAATATCTAGTACCCACACATCTGTTGTAAGCCATTTGGTTTTGACCTTGACGACCATGAGAGGTTGCAGCAACAGGACAAACAGTCTCACAAGGAGCGTGATTACAGTGCTGACACATTACTGGTTGGAAAGAAACTTGTGGATTATCCGCTGCTTTTTCCATTTCGCCAAATCCACCTAAAGAACCTTTATCTCCAAATAAACCGTCAAAATTTTCTTTTTTCTCGTTGTCATGAGCGAAAGTATCCTCAGAAGAATAATATCTATCAATACGCAACCAGTGCATATCGCGGCTTCTTCTTACTTCTGATTTACCAACAACAGGAACGTTGTTTTCTGCGTGACAAGCAATAACACAGGCACCACAACCAGTACAAGCATTTAAATCGATAGAAAGGTTAAAGTGATGTCCTACTGAACGATCAAATGAATCCCATAAATCAACTTTAGTTGCATCCACTTCTTCGTGGTTTAAAGATACTTTTGGTTGTTTATTCCATTCCTCAGCCTCTTTGGTGTTAAATATTTCTAATGTAGTTTCTTTAATAATATCACCTCTACCCATTAACGTTTTTTGACCTTGAACACATGCAAATTCATGTACTCCGTCACCTAATGCTAACTGTGCAGATTGTGTAGTATTAAAACCATTATATAGAGAGTAAGCGTTGATACCTACCATCATTTCTTCTTTCATAGCCGCTCTACGACCGTATCCTAATGCCAAACCGATAGTTCCTTTTGCTTGTCCTGGTTGAACAATTACGGGAACATTTTCAAGTTTTACCCCACCAACAGTTAAGGTAGCATAACTTCCGTTTAAGCCACCGTTAGCAACGATTTCATTAGACATTTTTAATTGATCTGCATCAAATCTTGAAACAGTTACGTAGTTATCCCAAGATACTCTTGTAATAGGATCTGGGAATTCTTGTAACCAAGGATTGTTTGCTTGTTGACCGTCACCCAAACCTGTTTTAGTGTATAAAACCAATTCGAATCCTGCTACTTTTTTAGCAGACGCCAAGGCATTTGCTGCAGCAGAATAATTAAATGCGGTTGCAGTTGCCGATGGAAGTGCCGAAGAAACATGAACCCCGTCATGTAAAACTTTGTTCCAAGAAGCACCTTCAGTGTAAGCAGAAGCATTCGCTTTTAAATAATCATAGAAATTTCCTGCTCCACCATTAAATGAAATTAGGGCATCTTGAAATTGTTTTGTATTAAATAACGGACGAATTGTAGGTTGAGTCAATGCATAAGAACCTTTAGTGATGCTAACATCTCCCCAAGATTCTAAATAATGTGGTACAGCGGCAGCAATTGAAGCAATTGAAGCTGTTTCGTCTTCTTTTAACGAAAAGACAACCGATGTTTTTACTTTTTTCAAACCGGCAACAAAATCCTTGCTGTTTGGTAAAGTATAAACTGGATTTACTCCGCTCATTATTAAAGTATGAACGCTTCCTGCATTCATGTCTTTCACTAATTGAGCTACTTTTTCGCTTGATCCTTTTCTAATTTGTCTTGTTCCGCTTGTTGAGAAAGCTTCACTTGCTAGTGCTTGATTGATTGCTAAAACTAAAAGTTGTGCATTTTTATCTTGTAATCCAGAAACTAAAACTCCTTTACTTCCAGCAGCTTTCAATTGTTGTGCTGCTTTTGTAACGTCAGCATCAAATTCTTTATCTAAGGAAGTTGCTACAGCACCACCTGTAATTACATTGTATAATTTTACTAATGCTTGTTTTTGATTTGCAACCGACATTGGTAAACGTTTATCAGCAGATGCACCAGACAATGTCATGTTTGCTTCTAATTGATAATGGCGTGACATTTTTCCATTTTGAGGAATTCTACCTTTTGCATATCCTGCGCTATAATTTCCTCCTTGCCAATCTCCTAAGATATCAGCGCCAACAGAAACAATTAATGCCGCTTTTGAAAAGTCATAATTTGCTAAAGCTCTTTCGCCATAAACTGTTTCAAAAGCATCTAATGCTTCTGATTCAGATACTGCATCATAAACAACGTGTTTTGCGGTTGGATTTAAAGAGATGAATTCAGCTATTAACTTTTCAGTTGATGGACTTGCTAAAGTATTTGTCAAAACTACTACTTGACCGCCTTTCGCTTTTGCTTCAGCTAAACTAGCTTTTACATTAGAATCTAAAGCAGACCAAGTAACATTTTTTCCAGCAATTTTAGGTTCTTTCAAACGCATACTATCATATAATGAAAGTATTGACGCATGAACTCTAGCATTAGCAGCAAAATTTGCTCCCGCAATAGTATTGTTATCTATTTTAATTGGACGACCTTCACGGGTTTTTACTAATAAATTAGCAAAATCATAACCATCAAAGTAAGAGGTTGCATAATAATCTGCAACTCCAGGGATGATTTGTTCTGGTTGTAATACATAAGGAATTGACTTATGAACTGGACCTTCACATGCTGCAAGAGATGCTGCGGCAGTGGTAAATCCAACGTACTTAAGAAAATCTCTTCGAGTTGTTGCTGCTGATGATAAAGATGATTTATCTCCTAAAAATTCGTCTGTAGGAATTTCTTCAACAAATTCGTTATTTCTAAGCGTATCAACAATAGAACTATTTACGTCTAGTTCTTCAACACTTTTCCAGTATTTTTT
>CALPMA020000140.1 GCA_943324545.2 Chitinophaga pinensis | reverse complement strand
TCCTGTTTTATTTTTTGGAACTTTAGCATTAGGAATAGTGCTTGGAGCAACTATTAATTTCCCTCAACAAGGAAATTTATCAGCCTCTGATAACCATAGAAATAAGCTCAATAAATTAATCGATTTTATTGATAACGAATATGTTGACAAAGTAAACACTGATTCAATTGTTGATTTAGCTGCATCTAATATTCTTGATAAACTAGACCCGCATTCAGTTTATGTTCCAAAAACTGAGCAAACACAACTTGCCGAAACTATGAAAGGCGACTTTGTGGGTATTGGAGTAAATTTTTATATGTTAAACGATACCATTGCTATTGTAAATCCTTTGGCAGGAGGGCCTTCTGAAAAAGCAGGTATAAAATCAGGAGATAGAATTTTGTATGCTAATAAAGAAAAATTATTTGGGAGAAAACTAACTTCAGAAGATTTATTTTCAAGATTAAAAGGCGAGAAAGATACCGATGTTGCCCTTACAATTTATAGAAAAAGTGAAAACAAAAAATTTCAAATCCAACTAAAACGGGATCTTGTTGCCATTGAAAGCGTTGCTGCTGCCATAATGATAAATCCAACTTTAGGATATATAAAAATCAATCGATTTGCCGAAACTACTCATAACGAATTTAAAAAAGGATTGGTTAATTTAAAAAAACAAGGCGCAAAATCATTAGTAATAGATGTTCGAGATAATGGCGGCGGATATATGGAAATTGCTGCTAAAATTGCGGACGAATTATTAAAAGACAAGCAATTAATCGTTTTTACAAAAAACAAAAAAGGGAAAATAGACAAGAATTTTGCCACTGAAGACGGGGAGTTTGAATCCGGAAAAGTATACATTTTAATTAACGAAAATTCAGCTTCATCAAGTGAAATTTTAGCTGGTGCAATTCAAGATAACGATAGGGGAACTGTTATTGGTCGTCGTTCATTTGGAAAAGGATTGGTTCAACGAGAAATGAATTTCCAAGACGGATCTGCCGTTCGATTAACTATTGCTAGATATTACACCCCAACGGGGCGCTCTATTCAAAAACCGTATCAAAAAGGAATAGACGATTATAATAGCGATTTTGACAAGCGATTGACTAATGGCGAATTGTATAAAAAAGACAGAATTAAAGTAGATTCAAAACTAAAATATAAAACTCTAAAAGGCAAAATTGTTTATGGCGGTGGTGGTATTGTTCCTGATGTTTTTGTACCATTGGAAGTGGAACACGGAGACGAAGGGGTCATTTATTTAATGAAATCTGGAGCAGTTGGCTATTATGTTTTTGAAGAATTAGATAAAAACAGAAAGCAATTTGAAGGATTGAAACTAACGCAAGTAGTTTCAAAAATGGATAACGCGGATATTTATTATGAAAATTTCAAAAAATATTTGTCAGAAAATGGGCTAGTTCTAAAATTAGAAAAAGATAAAAAGTTGGTAAAAAGATATTTAACAGCAGAATTTGTTAGACAATTATTTGGCGAAAAATATTATTATTCGCTAATAGTTAAGGAAGATGAGATGATTAAAAAAGCACAAGCCCTAAAATAAAATTCAATTTATTTTTGAATTTTATCGTGACTTTGACTTTGAATCCCGTTATTCCAGAATGTTAAAATATCAGTTGCAACGGCAGCGCCACTTCCAGCAGCAATAGATAGCTGACTTCTCCAACCGGCAAGTGTTCCCGCCACATAAATTCCTTCAGTAACAAGATGATCGGTGTTTTTTAGTTGGATTCGTTGTTTTTCAGCAAGTGCTTTTTTATGCTTTTCTACAAATTCCATTAATCCTTTAATGTCAAAAGTATTCGAGTAACCAATTGCCACCACAATCGATTTTGTAGTGTAGGAATTTTTATTGGTTACAACGATAAAGTTTGGAAATTTACCCTCAATTCGGATTACTTTTTCACCCTCAATTTGATCAATATGGGGATATAACTCGGATAATTGTTTTAGGCTTTCTATTAATAAATTACTTCCTAAAGTTCCAGCCGAAATTCCATAGGCGTTATTAAATAGCGCTTCTTGCAGCGATGATGTTTTTTGATGGGTAAAAATACCGATTTTTTTATTGGCTACAAATGGCTTTTTAACTGCCGATCCTAAAACAAGTGCGCAGGACATTCCTGAAACACCTCCGCCAATAATTAATGAGTCGTACATTCGAGAATTATTTAGAACGCTCTTCAATTTTTTTAGACATTCTAAAAATTAGTAGAATTAAAACCGCACAAATTGAGGCTACAATTCCAATAAGCGCTACCGAATTTTTACTATTAAATAAATTCGTGTAATCAAGTAAAGTGATGTTAAAAATGATTAGCGCTAAGGCTAAAACAATTAATATGGATGTAAATATTTTCATTGCTGATCTATTTGTAAGGCGCAAAAATACTAAAAAAATTAGCTACATAAATAAACCTTTAACATTACTGGCAAATAATTTAACAGCAATAGCTAGAAGGACAATTCCAAACGTTTTTCTAATCACCCCTAATCCGTTTTTTCCCAACATTTTTTCAATTTTCGCAGATGATTTCAATACAACATATACCACCACAATATTTAATAAAATAGCCACCACAATATTCTCTGTAGCATATTGTGCCTTTAAAGAAAGTAATGTCGTCATCGTTCCGGCGCCTGCAATTAATGGAAATGCGATGGGTACAATTGAAGCAGAACTTGCTTCTTCATCGCGATAAATTCGAATTCCCAAAATCATTTCTAAAGCTAAAAAAAACAATACAAATGAACCCGCTACTGCAAATGAATTTACGTCTAATCCAATAAGTTTCAATAGTCCTACCCCTGCAAACAAAAACACAATCATGATAATTCCTGCCACAATTGACGCTTTTTCAGATTCGATGTGTCCGTGTTTGGTTCTTAAATCAACAATAATAGGAATAGTTCCTACGATATCAATTACAGCAAATAGCACCATTCCAACCGTTGCAATTTCTTTAAAATCGAATTCCATAATTTCTCTGATTTAGAGTGCAAAAGTAGCTAATTTTAAAAGAAATTCCCCAAAACGGTTATTATTATACTATTATTTTATAGAGGCAATTCAAAACAATAGTTATATTTGCGGCATGTTTCAAATAGGAAAAACCATAGTATCAGAGGATATTCTAGAAAAAGAATTTGTATGTAATTTATCAGCTTGTAAAGGAGCTTGTTGCGTTGATGGAGATGCAGGAGCGCCTTTAAGTCAAGAAGAAACTTTAATTATGGAATCCATTTTTCCAAAAGTAAAACCTTTTTTGAGAAAAGAAGGAATTGAAGCAATTGAAGCTCAAGGGACTTGGACCAAAGGCAAAGAAGGCGATTTAGAAACGCCATTAGTGGAAGATAAAGATTGCGCCTATGTAATTTATGACGGAGCAACTGCACTTTGCGGGATTGAACAAGCCTACAACCAAGGAGTAATTGACTGGAAAAAACCTGTTTCTTGTCATTTATATCCCATTCGAGTGAAAGATTTTACCGAATTTGCCGCCGTTAATTATGACAAATGGGAAATTTGTGACGATGCCTGTTCTTTAGGAAAAGAATTGGAAGTTCCGGTTTACAAATTTGTCAAGGAAGCACTAATTCGACGTTTTGGTGACGACTGGTATTTGGAACTTGAAAAAGTAGCTCAAGAAATTAATAAATAATTTCCTTTATTATTACCTCAATTTTTTTATAAAATAAAAAATTAAAATCCTAGATTTTTCGGGACTTTAAGAATTATTATAAATTTTAAATCATTGATAATGAGTATATTAAATATAATTTTAAAAATTTTTGGATGTTAATATGATTGTTAAAAACTAATGCCAATTGTGAATAAGTTTGCTTTTTTAAACCGCGATTATTCACAATCTTTGTAGTCTAGATTTTAATAAAACTTCAATATTTCAAATAGTTAAAAGACAACCAATTATGGCATTAGCAGAACCAATATTACAAGAAAACAAGAATCGCTTTGTGATTTTTCCTATCAAGCACCATGATATTTGGGAATGGTATAAGAAAATGGAAGCTAGTTTTTGGACTGCCGAAGAAATTGATTTGTCTCAAGATATTAATGATTGGAATAATAAATTGAATGACGAAGAACGCTATTTTATTAAACACATTTTAGCCTTTTTTGCTGCCTCTGATGGAATTGTAAATGAAAATTTAGCAGAGAACTTTGTTAATGAAGTTCAATATGCCGAAGCTAAATTTTTCTATGGATTCCAAATTATGATGGAGAACATTCATAGTGAAACTTATTCGCTATTAATTGATACTTACGTAAAAGACGAAACGGAAAGAGATGAATTATTCAATGCTCTAGAGGTTTTTCCTGCTATTAAGAAAAAAGCGGATTGGGCTTTAAAATGGATTGAATCGGATTCTTTTGCAGAAAGACTAATTGCCTTTGCAGCGGTTGAAGGGATTTTCTTTTCTGGAGCGTTTTGTTCAATTTACTGGTTGAAAAAACGTGGTTTAATGCCGGGATTAACCTTTTCAAACGAGTTAATTTCTCGTGACGAAGGAGTTCACTGTGACTTTGCAGTGCATTTACACAACCACCATTTGGTAAATAAAGTGCCT
>CALPMA020000139.1 GCA_943324545.2 Chitinophaga pinensis | reverse complement strand
ATCGTTCACGAAGGTGTTGAATATCCAGTTGTAAAAATGGAGATTTCTAGAACTTCTCACCCTTTTTACACAGGTAAATCTAAACTTATTGATACTGCTGGACGTATCGATAAATTCAAAACTAAATACGCTAAACACGGTAAATAAATAATATCGTTGTTCAAATTATATAAAACCTCGCAATTTGCGAGGTTTTTTTCTGGCTAAAACTTTTCAATTTTCTTGTTTATCTTTGTAACTTTGAATCTTCATAAACTTTGAACCTCAATAAAATGAATTATATTCTTTTTGACGGACCTGCAAGAACGGCACTTTTGCCTTTTACTTATACCCGCCCAGTAGCCGATATTAGAATCGGAATTTTGACAATTCGTGAAAAATGGGAAAAATATTTGGGATCAACTACCACTACTTTGACCGAAGAGTATTTATCGATTAGATTTCCAATGGTAGAATTGGAGGAAAATGTAATGATTAATGCTTCCTATTTGCCAAATGAAAATTTAGTAGAGATTATTTCAAACTTGAAATCCAATCAAGCGATTTTTAAAGGAGATGCTGTAATTGCTTTTTTTACCAATGATTCTCAGGATGAAGTAGATTTCGATCAATATGAAATTATAGAGTTTAATGGTGATTGTTTGACTGTTGAACATACTTGGGATATTTTTGCTAAAAATGACGCTGCAATTCGAGAAGATTTTGCTCTTTTAACTGAAGGTAGATCCTCTCAACCTATTCCGAAAAGTGTTAATGTAATTTCTCCTTCAACTATTTTTGTTGAAGAAGGTGCGAAAATGGATTTTGTAACATTAAATGCTTCAACGGGACCAATTTATATTGGTAAAAATGCCGAAATAATGGAAGGTTCTGTAATTCGTGGTCCATTTGCATTGTGCGAAGAAGCGCAGGTAAAATTAGCTACAAAAGTGTATGGTGCAACCACTGTTGGTCCGCATTGTAGAATAGGAGGCGAAATCAACAATTCGGTTTTATTTGGATATTCCAATAAAGGACACGATGGTTTTTTAGGAAATTCCGTATTGGGAGAATGGTGTAATATTGGCGCCGATTCTAATAATTCCAATATGAAAAATAATTATGAAGAGGTTAAATTGTGGAGTTTTGAAACCGAGAGTTTCGCTAAAACAGGATTGCAATTTTGCGGATTGATGATGGGAGATCATAGTAAATGTGGAATAAATACGATGTTTAATACAGGAACGGTTGTGGGCGTTAGCGCCAATATTTTTGGTAGTGGTTTTCCTAGAAATTTTGTTCCTAGTTTTTCTTGGGGCGGCGCATCAGGATTTGTAACTTATCAAACCCACAAAGCCTTTGAGGTTGCAAAAAAAGCGATGATCAGAAGACAAGTTGAATTTACCGATCAAGATAAAGCTATTTTAGAACACGTTTTTGAACTATCGAAAAAGTGGAGAAATGAATAGTTATATTTAAATATACTTATGACAGATAGAAAAAAAGTTGCTTTTTACACCTTGGGTTGCAAACTGAATTTTTCGGAAACTTCTACAATTGCCAGAAATTTCACGGAGGAGGGTTTTGACCGTGTCGATTTTGAAGAAGTTGCCGATATTTATGTGATAAATACCTGTTCGGTTACTGAAAATGCCGACAAGCAATTCAAGCAGGTGGTGCGAAAAGCGATGAAATTGAATGATAAAGCATTTGTGGCGGCGGTAGGTTGTTATGCACAATTGAAGCCCGAAGAATTGGCAGATGTAGATGGTGTGGATTTGGTTTTAGGGGCAACAGAAAAATTTAAAATCACCGATTATATTAACGATTTGTCCAAAAATGATAGGGGCGAAGTGCATTCCTGCGAGATTTCTGAAGCCGATTTTTACGTTGGAAGTTATTCAATAGGAGATAGAACTAGAGCATTTCTTAAGGTGCAAGACGGTTGCGATTACAAATGCACGTATTGTACAATTCCATTGGCACGTGGGATTTCTAGAAGTGATGCCTTGGAAAATGTGTTAAAAAATGCCAAGGAAATTTCAGCGCAAAACATCAAGGAAATTGTGTTGACCGGAGTGAATATTGGGGATTATGGAAAAGGGGAGTTTGGAAATAAAAAACATGAACATACTTTTTTAGAATTAGTTCAAGAATTGGATAAAGTCGAAGGAATTGAGCGTTTGAGAATTTCTTCTATTGAACCTAACTTATTGAAAAACGAAACGATAGAATTTGTTTCTAAAAGCAGAACTTTTGTTCCGCATTTTCATATTCCGTTGCAATCGGGGAGTAATGATATTTTGAAATTAATGAAGCGTCGTTACTTGAGAGAAGTTTATACGGAGCGTGTAAATAAAATTCGAGAAGTGATGCCTCACGCGTGTATTGGCGTGGATGTTATAGTGGGATTTCCTGGTGAAACCGATGATCATTTTTTGGAAACGTATCATTTTTTGAATGAAATGGACATTTCTTATTTGCATGTATTTACGTATTCAGAACGGGACAATACCGAAGCTGCTGTTATGGAAGGAGTTGTTCCTGCGGCTGTTCGAGCGAAAAGAAGTAAGATGTTACGCGGATTATCAGTTAAAAAACGTAGAGCTTTTTATGAAAGTCAATTGGGAACTGATCGAATAGTATTGTTTGAAAGTGAAAATAAAGAAGGTTACATTCACGGATTTACAGAGAATTATGTCAAAGTGAAAACGCCTTGGAATCCAGAATTAGTTAATACTTTGCATCCAATAAATCTAACCAAAATAGATGAAGATGGTAGCGTTAGAATGGAGTTTATGAACGCTTCTATTACAACTTAATTCCCGGAGGTAACAAGTCTTTATAAATAGAATTTTTTCTAAAAAATGTTGCTATTTTTGGTAATATTGGAACTACTTTAAGTTTTCTTTCGTAAGCAATTTCCATAATATTTTTTAGGAAATCATTTATAAACTCATCATTATCAAAATGTTCGGGAGTTTGAATTTTAGTTAGAAATATCTTTTTCTCTTGGAAAGAATATTCTAAGGAAATCAATTTACCGTCTAAAATAGTTTCAAATTGTCTTGAAAAGGTATTGTCTTTAATTTCCATTTTTTGTTTAAGCTCCTAAAATTAATTGGTTTATTTGGTAGGTATTTCGATGATTAGAATTTTTGCTTTTTCTAAAATTTCAATATCAAATTCGTTTAGATTTAAAATTCCGATTGCGTCTTTTGAGGATAATATTTGATTGTCTATCAATATTTTACCTTCAATAAGAAACAAATATACGCTATTATCGGTAAAGTTATTTTTATAATATGTTTTGCCTATTTCAAATACTCCCAAATAAAAAAAAGTTTTTTGGTGCACCCAAAGTGCTTTTCCATCATTTGAATCTTTTGGGGAAACGATGTTTACAAAAGAATTGCTATTTTTTTCTAAATCAAATGCTTTTTGGTCGTATCTCGGAGTAACATTTTTAGTATCTGGAAAAATCCAAATTTGTAATAATTTTAAATGTTCAGAAGTACTTGCATTCACTTCTGAATGTTGAACACCAGTTCCAGCGCTCATTACTTGTACTTCTCCATAAGAAATTGTGCCTTCATTTCCCATATTGTCGATGTGTTTTAATGCGCCTTCCAATGGAATCGTAATTATTTCCATATTTTCGTGTGGATGCATTCCAAAGCCCATCGCTGGGGCAATTGTATCGTCGTTTAAAACTCGAAGCATTCCAAATTGAATTCTTTGAGGGTTAAAATAATTTGCAAAAGAGAAAGAATAATTGGCATTTAACCAACCTAAATTAGCAGTTCCACGTTCTGAAGCTTTAAATAATTGAGTGCTCATAACTTTATAAAAATTTATTATTGGCAAAAGAATATCAATTTCAATTAAAAGATATAATTTTATGCAAATTTCGTGATAATTTTCATTTTATTCTTATTATATCTACAAAACATTTTAATGGAAAAAATAGCTGTTTATTTTATGCCAGGTTTAGCTGCAAATGCTTCTATATTTGAAAGAATTCTTCTTCCTGAGGATCAATTTGATACATATTTTATGGAATGGGAAATCCCTTTGGATAATGAAAAATTGAGTGAATATGCACAAAGAATTTCTAAAAAAGTTACTCATAAAAATCCAGTTTTAGTTGGAGTTTCTTTTGGTGGAATTTTAGTTCAAGAAATGGCTCAATTTTTAAATCCTAGTAAAATAATTATCATTTCGAGTGTTAAGAGTAACCTGGAATTTCCAACAACTTTTAAATTGGCCAAACAAACAAAAGCATACAAATTAATACCTACAAGTTTAATTGATAATGTATATAATTTAGCGAAATTTACTTTTGGTGAAAAAGTGATAAAACGCTTAAAATTATACCAGATGTTCCTGACTGTGCGAGATAAAAAATACCTTGATTGGTCAATTGAAAAAATAATTTTGTGGGATAGAAAGAAAGCAGATCCAAATGTAATTCATATTCATGGTGATACAGATGAGGTTTTTCCAATTAAATATATTCAAGATTGTATAGTTGTAAAAGGCGGAACACACATTTTGATTCTAACTAAATATAAATGGATTAATATTAATTTACCAAAAATTATCCTTGAAAGATAGATGATAAATTGTAATTTT
>CALPMA020000138.1 GCA_943324545.2 Chitinophaga pinensis | reverse complement strand
AGAATCTCAAATTTTTAAATGGGTGGAACCAGCAAGAATATAATTAAACAACTTATCCAAATAAATGTTGAATTTTGAAGTAACTCTTTAAGATTCAACATTTTTTTTAAAATATAATTTTATGACAACACAAAATCTAATTAGCGATACCATTGCATTTGTAAAAAAAGAGCTTGAAAATGCAGAAGGCGGACACGATTGGTTTCATATAGAACGCGTTTATAAAAATGCTGCGCTTATTGCAAATGGGGAAAATTGCGATATTTTAATAGTGCAATTAGGCGCTTTACTTCACGATATCGCCGACAGTAAGTTTTATGAAGGTGACGAAACTGTCGGTCCAAAAAAAGCTCGATTGTTTTTAGAAAGTAAGAATGTTCCTCAAATCACGATTACTCATGTGGTTAATATTATTGAAAATATTTCCTTTAAGGGCGGTCATGAAGCTAAGAAATTTACTTCATTAGAATTAGATATTGTTCAAGATGCTGATCGATTGGACGCGATTGGAGCAATTGGAATTGCTAGAACTTTTAATTATGGCGGTTTTAAAAATAGAGCCATTTACAACCCAAAGATAAAACCAAATCTTAACATGAGTAAGGAAGAGTATAAAAATTCTGATGCTCCAACAATGAATCATTTTTATGAAAAATTGTTGCTTTTAAAAAATAAAATGAACACAAAAACCGGAAAAGAAATTGCAGCTCAGCGTCATGAATTTATGGAATTATTTTTAAACCAATTTTATGCCGAATGGAACGGAAAAAAATAATTTATTTTCCTTTAAAATCTGGTTTTCTTTTTTCTAAAAAAGCAGTTGTTCCTTCTTTAAAATCTTCAGTGGCGAAACATTTTCCAAATGCTTCAATTTCAGTTTTAAATCCATCAACCCCTTCTTTGTAATTAGCATTTATAGCTTTAATAGCATAGCCAATTGCAACTGGAGAATTTTTACTGATTTTTTGACCCATTTCCTTACAGAAATCTAAAAGGTTTTCTTGTGGAAGCACATAATTTACTAATCCATAGGTCTTTGCCTCTTCAGCGTTTATCATTCCCGCAGTTAGTATCATTTCCATGGCTTTCCCTTTTCCAACTATTTGAGGTAGTCTTTGTGTACCGCCATAACCTGGAATTACACCTAAAGTAACTTCTGGCAAACCCATTTTAGCATTTTCTGAAGCTACTCTAAAATGACAAGACATGGCTAATTCTAAACCTCCGCCCAAGGCAAATCCATTGATTGCAGCAATTACGGGAGTTGTTAAATTTTCGATTAAATCAAATAATACCGTTTGCCCTTGCAAAGCTAAATCGGCTCCTTCACTTTCAGAAAAATGAGCAAATTCTGAAATATCAGCCCCTGCAACAAAAGCTTTTTCTCCGCTCCCAGTTAGAATTATCACTCGAATTTCTTTGTTTTTTTCCAAACTCGTGAATGCGTGTTGCAATTCGATAATCGTTACTTTATTTAAAGCGTTCAATTTTGTAGGACGATTTATTGTTATCGTTGCACTTTTTGTTTCTTGTGAAACTAAGATATTTTCGTAGTTCATTTTGCTGATTTTATGAATTAATTATTGGTAAAGAAACGGTGAAAGTCGCTCCTTTTCCTTCTTCTGTTTCAAATGTAATTGATCCTTTATAATTTTCAATAATATTCTTAATAATTCCTAATCCTAATCCCATTCCGCTATTTTTAGTGGTAAATTTAGGTTCAAAAATTCGATCTATATTTTCGACTTCAATGCCAATACCATTATCTTTTACCAAAATAAGAACGTTGTTTTCTTCTTTCTTTACAGATACCAAAATGGTTTTTTCAGATTGATTTTCTGGTATTGATTGGATCGCATTTTTTACTAAATTAGTAATTACACGAATCAATTGCGCACGATCCATTTTGGAAATAATCTCTTTTTCTTCACTTTCAAAAACGATATAATCTTCATTAAAAATATCCAATGTCAATTCAACAACATTAACCACATTTAAGTTTTCGTTTTGTTGTGCTGGCATCGATGCAAAATTAGAAAATGCTGATGCAACTGAGCTCATCGTATCAATTTGCTGGATCAAAGTTTTCGAATAATCGTTTAGCTTTTGCTTTAAATCAGGGTCGTTGGGATCAAATTTTCTTTGGAAACTTTGCACCGTTAATCGCATTGGCGTAAGCGGATTTTTAATTTCGTGGGCCACCTGTTTTGCCATTTCTCGCCATGCTTCTTCCCTTTCACTTTGAGCTAATTTTATAGCACTTTCTTCTAATTCATTTACCATCCCATTATAAGCACGAATCAACAAATTGATTTCTTTACTATTGGCTTCTAATACAATTTTCTCGTTTTTCTGATCTAAACTGGTGTCACGTAATTTGTCGGAAATTGTTTTTAATGACTTCGTAATATAAGTAGAAAGGAAATAGGCAACTCCAAAAGCAATAACCAACATAAACGCATAAACTTGACCTAGTTTTATCAAGAAATTTTGAAGTTCTGCTTCATAAAAACTATCGTCTTCCACATACGGAATATTTAAAATTCCAAGCGGTTTAAACTTCTCATCTTTAATAATACTAAAAGAAGAGCGGTTTTTTACTCCGTCGATATTTTTAATATCAACGTATCTTTTTTCTATGGAAGATTGAACCAATTTCAAAATGTATTTCGGAATTGGAGGCGCAACGGGATCAACAGAAAAGGAAGCTTTTGATGATTTCAATAATTTTCCGTCCAACCCAAAAATATTAATTTCTAAACCGTGAATTTGTGACAATTCATGGATTTTATCTTTAAAAATCAAATCTAAATTATTGGCCGAAAGTGGATAAGTGGTATTGGCAAGTACATAATTAATGTGCTCATTAATCGCCGTTTCCTTGCGCTCTAAACGCTCTTGATGGTAAACTTTGGATTCGTTTTTAAACTGAATAATTGAAATGGAAGCCATTAAAACGGAAGCTATCAAAACCAATACAATCATCGAAAGGAAAATCCTAGTTCGAAGAGAAAGCATTGACATTTTGAAATTAGCTGCCATAATTTACGACTTGTTTTTCTCTCGAATTCGTTTGTACATTTTAAATCCTAGCATTATAATTATTGAAAATAGGAAGATTCCCACCACCCCGTAAATCCAATTGAAAGCATTTTTTAATATAACTAAAAACACAACTGCAAATAGAATTATTGTCGCGCCTTCATTCCACAAACGCATAAAATTGGAAGTGTATTTAACTTCATTATTTTGCAATTGCAAATAAATTTGGTGGCATTTAAAATGATAAATAAACAATAAAACTACAAAAACTAATTTCACTTGCATCCATGACATTCCAATTAAATCAGGGCTTAAATGCAATAATGAAAGCGCAAAAATAGTTGCTAAAATTGCACTTGGCCAAGTAATAATGTACCACAATCGATACGTCATTATCTTATATTGATTTTGCAAAATTTCCTTTTCAGGAGATGGCTTATCGTTGGCTTCGATTTGGTAAACAAAAAGGCGGACAATATAAAAAAGTCCTGCAAACCAAGTGATTACAAAAATAAGATGAAGCGATTTTAGATAGTTATAGAATTCCATTTTTAAAATGCTATTAATTTTTCTCCCAATTTGCAATCCAATTCGCAACCGTCTGGCACCATTCGTCGCCATCATTCATACATGGAATAGCCATAAAATTCTCGCCTCCGTTTTCTTTGAATTCGTGGCTGGCTTCCATTGCAATTTCTTCCAATGTTTCTAAACAATCAGACACAAATGCTGGTGTAACTACTGCCAAATTCTTAATCCCTTTTTTAGGCATTTTATTGACTTCCACATCGGTGTAAGGCGTTAACCATTTGTCCCCCGCCAATCGAGATTGAAAGGTTTGGCTGTATTTCCCTTCTGGTATTCCTAAATATTTCACTACCTGTTTTGTCGTTTCATAACATTGATGGCGGTAACAAAATTCGTGAGCTGGCGAGGGTGTGTTACAACAAGAACCGTCAATTTTACAATGTGATTTGGTAATGTCGGTTTTACGAATGTGACGCTCCGGGATTCCATGATACGAAAACAATAAATGATCGTATTCAAATCCTTCTAAATGCCTTTTTATAGAATTTGATAAACTTGAAATGTAATCTGGTTTGTTATAAAAAGCAGGTACAATTGTGAATTTCATCTCAGGAAAATACTTTTTTCGGTGCTCTTCTGCCAATTCTAAAATGGTCGTTGTAGAGGCCATTGCATGTTGCGGATACAACGGAAACAACATTACTTCGTCAACGCCTTTGTCTTTCAATTCTTGCAACCCTTTTAAGATAGACATTTTGCCATAACGCATCGCTAAACCTACCGGAATTGAGGATAATTGCTGCACTTTTTTCTGCATTCTTTCAGAAATAACAACTAATGGAGAACCTTCTTCCCACCAAATTTTTGCATAAGCAGCAGCTGATTTCCTAGGTCTAGTTTGTAAAATAATTCCACGAACCAATAAAGCGCGAAGCAAAAAAGGAACGTCAATTACGTATTTATCCATTAAAAATTCATCCAAATACGGCTTTACATCTTTTGGAGTTGGACTTTCTGGAGAACCTAAATTGACTAATAATACACCTTTCATATTTTTATATTTATTAATAAAAGTAAATTAAACTTATTTTCTATTATCTATGATTATATAATTTTATT
>CALPMA020000137.1 GCA_943324545.2 Chitinophaga pinensis | reverse complement strand
TTGGCTTCACTAACCATTTTTTTCTTCAAATCTTTAGTGATTTTTTTAGCTCCTCCAGAAATTTTATTTCTAGTTTTTGTACCTTTTCTAGGAGCAAATAAAACCCCTACTGCTACTCCTGCCAAAGCTCCTAATGCTAAAGAGCCGATTGTTTTTCCAATACTTTTTGAATTGTCCATTTTTTTTTGAATGTTTAGTTGTTATTAATTAAAATCGGTAACCTAACGTAGCTTGATACCACATGTTTTTATACCTTGGTGTGTAAGACGTTCCATCGCCATTATTGGAAGTTGTGTCCCATGCAACTCTTACCCCAAAGATTATATGATCTAAATTTAAATCTACTCCACCTGCCAATCCGAAAATATTTTTACGAAAGTTGTCATTGGAATAATTCTGAATATCAGTGGCACTTATTGATCCACCTGTAAAATCATCTGTACGTTTTAATAAATAGGAAAATTGAGGTCCAAATAATACCGAAATATTTTCTACTGGTTTCACTACAAAGTAAATAGGAACGTCAAGAAAATTGGTTGTTCTAGTCATACTGTAGGAGTTTCCTAAAAATGTTCCTGAGGACTTATATCCTTTTTGAGAATACAACAACTCCGGTTGAACTCCGAAGAATGCGCCAATTGGAATGGAAACAAATCCACCTAATACAACACCATACTTGGGATCGTCGACGAAATTTTCTCCCTGTGAATCGTAAATATTGGAATAATTAACTCCAATTTTAACTCCAAAAAACAACTGGTCCCGTTGGTCCAATGTTACAGAAGTTGTTTCAGTTTGAGAATAAGAATTTAGACTGCTTAATGCGATAAATGCGAATAGTAAAATTGAATTTTTCATGTGTTTGATTTTTAAATTTAATAGGGTTAATTATTTTGTTATACTTTTTCCGTTGATAATCCTTAATAAAATAGCAATCACGGCAATCACTAATAAGATGTTTATTATGTTTCCTGCATTGTAAACAAAGAATCCTAAAGCCCAAAATAAAACCAAGAGAACTGCAATAACATAAAGTAAATTGTTCATAATAGTATAGTTTTTAATGATTAAAATGAATTAAATTATTATTGTGCAAATTTGCGTTGGATTGTATTTTGGTTCGTTACATATTAGAATCGAATACTTATATAATTATGATATTTAATTATAAAATCAAGATTAACAAAAGAATAATTATAATGATTGCGCCAATTGATAAATAGACTCCATTATTGGTCGTTCTTAATTCTGCTTTAATTGTTTTTACTTCATTACGAAGTTCTTTTTTTTGAATGGAATTCAAATTGGATTTATCCATCACTTTAATTTCGTCTAACCGATTGAACATTGCTTGCACTTCAATAGGAACTTCTTTGGGATTTTCAATAATTTCGGGTACTTCACTAGCTGCAAAAACGCTAGCGGGAAAAATGTTTAACAACAATAATATTGTCATCATTAAGTAGTTGGTCTTTTTCATTTTAATTGATTTATTTATTGTTATTTTATTTAAATGCTGACTATAAAATAGTCAAATTTTGTTGCAACAAAGATTAGGTTAATCCCAAAACTTCTATTTACATAAGAATCGTAAAGAATTATATTATTCCTATTTAAATGGTAAAATTTTGAAGATTAAACTTCAAAAAAACACCCCAAAAAGTAATTTTCTTTTTGGGGTATTTAGATTAATAAAATACTTAAACTTAATTAATTTTCCTATACTTAGAGGGTGTTAAGAATTTTTTGTTTAAAAAAACCCTATTGAAATAACTTAAGGTATCAAAACCACACTCAAAAGAAATTTGACTTACTGTTTTATCGGTTTGAATTAATAACCGACTTGCTTCATTTATTCTAGTTTCATTCAAATAATCCGAATAGGTTTTACCAGTAGCCTTCTTAAAAAATTTGCAAAAGTTACTTTCTGTTAGGTAAATTAGATCCGCAACCTCTTTCAAGTAAATTTTATTTTGAAAATTATTTTGAATAAACAAACACACTTTATTTATTCTAACCTCACTTTTCTTAGAAACAACATTATGAAAAGTATTCGGCGCAATCAATCGAATCTCTTTTTTGGATAAAATATCTAAAATAGATATCAACTTTAAAATTTTTTCAACTCCATTAGTTTCTGATAATTCAATTATTTTAGAAATTAAATCCTTATCCGTTTCAAAACTAATTCCGCGTAAAGAGTTATTAAGCATTTTTTTTATTAATATACTCTCATTAAATTCTAAAAAAGGGGAAATAAATTCATTGGAAAATTGTATTACAATTGCATCAGAATCAATGTCTCCATCCGCTTTTCCGGACCATGTATGTGGCAAATTGCTTCCTAACAAAACCAAATCACCATCAGAAAATGGTTCGTAGGAATTTCCTACAATTCGATAACCATTTCCCTTAACAATATAGGTTAATTCAAATTCTGGATGATAATGCCATTTGAATTGGAAATAGGGAACTTGGTATCTAAAAGCATAAAAACTAGAGACGCCTTGATTGGATTTTATGTCTTCTAAAATGGCTTTCATAATAACAAATTAACTTTAAAAATTGAAAAGTATTAAAAATAATTCAATATAGTATTATAATTGAACAAATTAATATTATTTGATTTTCAAACGAATTAATAATTTTGAAAATGATAATCAGTATTATATTAATAATTTAAAAAATGCAAAAACTTTCTAAATCCATATCAGAATTTCTAGACGAACCCTATTCTTTAAGTAAAGAACAAATTGAATTTTACAAAAAAAATAGATTTATAAAATTAAAAGAAGTTTTAAATCCAGAAACAGTACATTTCTTTAATGGAGCGATTTCTAAGCAAGTCAATGAAATGAATCAGGAGGAAACGGCATTGGAAGACAGAACCACCTATGGAAAGGCTTTTTTACAATTGTTCAACTTATGGACGGAAAATCCAATTGTAAAAGAATTGATTTTCAGTAAACGAATTGCTAGAATCGCCTCTGATTTAATGGATGTAAATGGGGTTCGGTTATACCACGACCAAGCTTTATTTAAAGAAGGAGGCGGTGGAATCACTCCGTGGCATGCGGACCAATATTACTGGCCTTTAGAAACTGACAAAACCATAACAGCTTGGATTCCGCTTCAAAGAACTCCTCTAGAAATGGGTCCATTAGAATTTAGCGCCGGAAGCCATACTATTGTGGATGGACGTGAATTAGAAATAGGTGATGAAAGTGAAGAAGTTATCCAAAAGAAATTAAGGGTAACCGATTTCAAACACGTTATTGAAGCATTTGATATTGGAGAAATAAGTTTTCATTCGGGTTGGGTTTTCCATCGTGCTGGTGCAAATATTACTAACGAAATGAGAAAAGTAATGACCATTATTTATATGGATAAAGACATGTTATTAAAAAATCCTGATAATAAAAACCAGATTCACGATTGGAATACATGGTGTCCGGGAGCTAAAATTGGTGAAGTCATCAATTCACCTATAAACCCTGTTTTATATTCAAAATAATATGAATATCAAATACATCTGTACTTATTGGGGTTGCGAAGATCTATCGGCAAAAGAATTTCTATCAAATGTAATCTCGAATGGTTATGATGGCGTTGAAATTAATTTCCCCGACGATCCTAAATTTATTACTGAATTTTCAACTGAATTGAAAAATATTAGAACAACTATAAATAGTGGTTTTATTTTCATAGCGCAACAAGTTTTACCTAATAAAAAGGAAACGGTGAACGAGTATGTTATTAGAATTAGTGATCGTTTGGAATATTTAGTAAAATTAAAACCCAATTACATTAATTCCCATACAGGTAAAGATTATTATGATTTTAGCGACAACTGCAAAATAATTGAAATCACGGAAAACATTTCAAAAAAGTACAATGTTCCAATACTACATGAAATTCATCGAGGTAGATTTTCTTTTCATTTGAAAACGCTACTACCGTATTTAGAACTTTTTCCTAAATTAAATTTAGTAGCAGATTTTTCACATTTCTGTGTTGTTTCTGAAAGTGATTTAGAAGATCAAAAAGAATTACTGACAAAAATTTATCCTAAAATAAAACACCTCCATGCCCGCATTGGATTTGAACAAAGCCCACAAGTAAATGATCCTTTTGCGCCAGAGTGGCAATCATATCTAGATAGGTATTTAAATTGGTGGAAAGATATCATTGAATATCATAAAAAAAGAAATTGCAATCAAATTATGATTACACCTGAATTCGGTCCATTCCCCTACATGCCTGAAGAACCATTTACTAAAAAACCACTTGCAGATCAATGGGAAACGAACCTTAGAATGAAAAAATATTTACAACAAAATCTATAAACAATGGAAAATAAAAATAAGAATTACATTTTATTTATTGCTTTAAGCGCTGCACTTGGAGGATTATTATTTGGTTACGATACCGCAGTAATCTCTGGAGCCATAGGTAATTTAACGGAATATTTTCATTTAACTCCCATAGAAACTGGTTGGGCAATTTCAAGCGCACTAATTGGTTGTATTTTGGGTGCTTTCGTATCTGATTATTTAAGTAATCGATTTGGAAGAAAAATCACCATGTTGATTACCGCAATTTTATTCATTCTAAATTCAGTTGGAACTGCCCTACCCGTTTCATTCACCATGTTTGTTCTATTTAGAATAATCGGGGGTATTGGTGTGGGAATTGCTTCTATGGTTGTACCAATGTACATTGCTGAAATTGCTCCTCCCAAAAGACGGGGCGCTTTAGTAGGAAACTATCAACTGGCAATTGTAATC
>CALPMA020000136.1 GCA_943324545.2 Chitinophaga pinensis | reverse complement strand
TCTAACCCCAAAGGAGCTACAATCGCATCAGGGGTCTTGAGCTTAACTCCTGCAGACGCTACAAATGGAGGAATTCTAACTACTGGTAATCAAACCATATCCGGGGAAAAAACATTCAATTCTGATATGAAGATAAATGGAATAACTCTTGGAAAAGGAGCGGGACAATTATCTTCTAATACAGTGGTGGGTAGTTCAAGTTTAACTGCAAACACAACTGGTAATGGCAATATAGCTATTGGAAATACAGCCCTAGGAAATAATATAACGGGTAATAACAATATTGCAATTGGAAATGCATCTTCGCGATCTAATTATAATGGAAATAACAATACTATAGTAGGACACTCAGCAGACGTTTTAACAAACAATCTAACCAATGCAACAGCTATTGGTTTTAACGCAAAGGTTACTACTTCAAATACTATACAATTAGGAGACACTAACGTAACAGATGTAAGAACAGCTGGAAAAGTGACTGCAAGAGCTTTTGAAGGCGATGGATCTCAACTGACCAATATAGCCTTTAACCAACCGTGGCTAATATCTACTACACGTGACACTCTTTCGTTCCCTAAAAAAGTAATTATTGGAAGTGAAACTAATATGATTGCTAATCCATTACAAATTATTGGAAGCAACACCAGTATTTCATCATCAACAGCCTTGTTTTCGAGAAGTCTAGTTAGAAACAATGTATTAGAATTTGCAACTACCGAGTTAGGAAACTTAGGTATTAAATCATCTATTGGTCTAATAGGAACTGGACTCGCAAATATAAGTGAAAAATTTATGGGGATTGGAGTATTTAATGGTCTAACATGGCGTAATCCGTTACGGTTTTATATTGATGACAATTCAATTACATTAGGCGCTGATACAGAACTAAACCCAAGCATTTCAGGTGACCAAAGTACATTGGGTTCCTATTCAACTTCAATTGGTACAGGCTCCAGAGCATTTGGAAATTATTCAACAGCTATTGGCATAACTACCACGGCAAAATCGTTTCATGAATTTGTCATAGGCTCCTATAACACTCTAAATCCATCTGTTCAAACCAGTTGGATACCAACAGATAGATTGTTTACTATTGGAAATGGAACTAGTACCTCAAGCCGATCAGACGCCCTTACCATCTTAAAAAATGGAAATACAACTATTAACGGGCAACTCAGCGTTAGTTCAAACACTATTAAAGATGTCGCGAACCCAGTAAACGCTCAAGATGCTGCTACAAAAGCCTATGTAGATGCGTTAGAAACAAGATTAAATATTTTAGAAAACTATATAAACAATAGCATTCCACTTTCTGTTACAGACATAGATGGTAATGAATATAGAACACAAAAAATAGGAAATCAGATACATACAACTAAAAATTTAAATGTAACTAAATATAGAAATGGAGATATAATTCCTCAAGTAACCGATCCAACTCAATGGACTAACCTGACAACAGGTGCTTGGTGTTATTACAATAATGATCCTGCGAACGGAGCAATTTACGGTAAACTATATAATTGGTATGCTGTAAATGACCCAAGAGGATTAGCTCCTCAAGGATGGCATGTTCCCTCTCATACTGAATTTTTAGATTCTTCAGGTTATATTCTAAGTGGACAAAGAACGGCTAGCGGTACTTTTGCACATGTTGAGACTAATTGTTATTGGTGGACATCAACAGAAAAAGATTCAACCACGGTTTATGCAAGGTCTTACTCTTTGGGAACACTATCATTAGCGGGAGGAGATGCAAGGAATAAAATTTCTGGACTCGCTGTTCGTTGCATAAAAAATTAAATAAAAAACAATGAAAAAACTAATTACCTTTTTAGCATTTATAGCTACAACTGCAATTTTTGCTCAAGCCCCACAAGGGTTCAATTACCAAGCTACCGTGAGAAATAGTACGGGGCAGCTACTACTAAACCAAAATGTTTTGGTCAAGTTCAATGTTCTTCAAAACTCAGCTACAGGAACCATTGTTTATAGTGAAAATCAAACGGTTACTACCGACGATTTGGGTCATATTAATTTAGTAGTGGGGCAAGGAACAGCTACTACGGGAACTTTTTCTACCATCAACTGGGGAACGGCCAATTACTATTTAGGAATAGAACTGAACACCGGTTCGGGTTACTTGGCTATGGGAACCACGCAATTATTGAGCGTGCCGTATGCTTTGTATTCTAATAGTTCTGGAAACGCTCCAACGCCAACACTCGCTAATGGGACTATTTTTGTGGGAAATGTTACCAACCAAGCCACATCAGTTGCCCTTAGTGGCGATGTAACGATTACAAATACAGGGGCAGCAACTATCGCCAATAATGCAGTAACCACCGCAAAAATAGCAAATGCCAATGTGACCAATGCCAAATTAGACAAAGCCAATATTCCCTTAAGTGGTTTTGGTGCAGCTACGGCAGATGTTAATTTAGGGGCTAAAAAAATTACCAATTTAGCCGATCCAATTAATGCTCAGGATGCGGTAACCAAAGCCTATTTAGCTGCAAATGCTACCAATTTAGTTTCAGGAACTACAAACGGAGATTTACTATATTGGAACGGAACCCAATGGGCCGTATTGAGTGCGCCTCAAAACAATTCCAGCTTAAAATGGTGTAACGGTCAATTAATCTGGGGGAATTGCCCTGGTAATTTTACTTCCCATATTGAAGCACAGAATTTCTATACGAGTAGTGTTTTACCTACAATTGAAGGCCCTTATGGAGGTATTATTGATATTCCAGGAACAGACTATAGTTCAAACTACGTAAGAGGTCTTTTTAATTTAAATGAAGTGCCTACAGATTTGGCAATTTTAGGATGGAATGATCAGGACTTACCGGATTTGGTAAAGTCTACTTGGTTGCCCACAAATTTCTTTGTTAAAGGAATGTATTTAAGATTGAATAAAATAATTGAAAAATCAAATGAATTTATAAAAAAATCAGATGATATTAAATTCGATCCTATTGTAAGGCAATTAATTGGGGAAGCCAGATTTATGAGAGCTTTAGCCTATTATAGTTTCATTGATTTATATGGCAGAGCGCCAATTGTTACCGAAGCTACGGTTGCCAATCCAACGACACAAAATACCCGTCAAGAACTTTTTAATTTTGTGGAGTCGGAATTATTACTATTAGAAGATATTTTTAACGATCCTTGGAGTACCAGCAGTGGAAGGCTATCAAAAGCAGTCCCTCAGGCCCTTTTGTCTCGATTGTATTTAAATGCGCAATCGTTCATTGGAACACCTAAATTTACTCAATGTATTCAATATTCAAATAAAATTTTCAACTATGCAAATAACATTATGCTAAGTGGAAGCGATTTGAATTCTAATGGCAGCAAATACGACGAATTGTTTTTAGCCGATAACGGCGAAACGAGTGCCAAAAATGAATTTATCTTTTCTATAAAACACAATGGTTTGCAAGCAAATAATACTCCGCTTGTAAATTATGGAGGCACTACTTTTTTATGCCATGCCGCAGTTGGAGGATCAATGAATTCTAATGATTATGGAATAGATGGAGGTTGGGCAGGATTACGAACTAGAAAAAGTCTTGTTCAAAAATTTACCTCTAGTGTAACCGTTGTCAATAATGCTCAAGAGCCTATTGCTTGGAGTGATAAAAGAGCTAATTTTTATACCAATGGTCAAACATATGAAATTGTTACTATTGGTAATTTTACCGAAGGGTATGCCGTTAAAAAATGGGTAAATAAAAAAATAAACAATCAAAATGGTTCCCATCCTACTTTTGTAGATATTGATTTCCCATTAATTCGGTTACCTGAAATTTTCTTAAATTATGCAGAAGCCCATTTACGAGGTGGAGGTGGCGATATTAATACCGCAACCTATGCTATCAATACATTAAGAGCAAGATCCAATGCTGCTGCAATTACTCCAAATGATTTGAATTTAAATTTTGTTCTTGACGAACGAGCTAGAGAATTGTATTGGGAATGTTTAAGAAGAACCGATTTAGTTCGCTATAATTTATTTACTGGAGGACAATATTTATGGCCTTTAAAAGGTGGAACCGTTAACGGAGCATCGACAGAGAGTTTTAGAAATTTATATCCTATTCCTCAAGATGTAATAACTGCAAATCCAGGTTTTGTTCAAAACCCTGGTTATTAACGAAATTAATTAGGAGATAATTCCATTACAAAGCGTCTTGAAAAAAAGCGAAACAGTTATTGGGCGTTACATCTAATAGTTTTTAAACGTTTAATAACGAAACCCCTACGTTAACTAAGTTTGCTTAAGAAAGTTATGATGATAAAAATATTAAAATTATTTTTGATAGAATTTAACAAAAAAAGTATTAATCAACAAAAAAAAATATGAAAAAACTTTTACTTTTATTAGTATTCACTTCGAGCCTATTTGCTCAAAATGCGCCAAATTTAACTTTTGCAAATAAAGAAAACAATGTAGGATTTGGCGGAAATTTATTGGTTGACAAAACCGTGAAAGACGTAAGCGGGAACAACTATTTATTTGGGAGATTTTATGGAGTCACAGATTTTGACCCCTCTATTGTTGAATTTAATTTAACCGCAAGTAATTTTCAATTTGGGGATATGTTCATTGCAAAATACAATTCTAATGGTGATTTTTTATGGGTAAAGAACATTACAGGGAGTGGTTATGCAAACTGTAGCGCAGTTGTAATAGGGGGTAGTTTCATTTATATTGCTGGAAAATATACCAGTACTATTGATTTTGACCCTTCTACAAGTACTGCCAATTTAACTTCCGCAAATGGAACTTATGAAGCCGCTTATTTAGCAAAATACGATTTAAATGGAGCTTACTTAAGCAGTAGAAGTATTG
>CALPMA020000135.1 GCA_943324545.2 Chitinophaga pinensis | reverse complement strand
CGAAATTGATCTACAATTGCATCTTTACATTTTTGAGAAATAAACTCTGAATGATTAAAATGGGCTGAATGAACGGTAGCATCAATTACAAAAGTTTGATTTGAATTTATAAATTTTGACCAATTAATTCCTTGAACCCCTTTGTATAATTGACTTTCATTAGTAGCTTTAAAAGAATAAATCGGTTTTAGTATTTTTAAAGCAGTTCTCAAAGTCAAATTGGCTTTATACATAAAACCTTTATCTCCTTTAAAACTAACCATTCTAACGCCTTGCTCAACATCCTGCGCACCAAGCATTTTTAGTTCAAAAGCAAGGATTTCTTCAAAACCAAAAAAGGTTTTGGCAATCATTTTAAAATTATTTTCCATTATAAAATCAAGTATTCATTGCAAAAATACACTAAATTTGCTCGACTTTAATTAATTGAAATAAGATAATGTCGGATTCAAATGAACAAATAGAACAAAATTTACCATTAAAAACCAATAATTGGTTTGCCTCATGGTTCGATTCTCCATATTATCATGTTCTTTATAAAGAACGTAATGAAAAGGAGGCACAATTGTTTATGGATAATATTGTTCATTATTTAAATCTACCTGAAGATGCTAAAATACTAGATTTAGCTTGCGGAAAAGGGCGTCATTCAATTTATTTAAACCAAATGGGTTTTCAAGTAACAGGAGCTGATTTATCCTCAAATAGTATTACAATTGCTAAAGAATTTGAAAACGAAACGTTAAAATTCGTTCAACACGATATGCGCAAACCATTTGATCAAAAATTTGATGCTATTTTTAATTTGTTTACTAGTTTTGGTTATTTTGAAAATGAAGAAGATAATTTCACCACTCTTAAAGCTATAAAAGATAGTATTTCTGAATACGGTTTTGCAGTAATTGACTTTATGAATGTACCAAATGTCTTGGCTAATCTTGTTTCTGAAGAGGTTAAAAATGTTGATACTATTGATTTTAATATAAAAAGGTATTTAAAAGAAGGTTATATTTATAAAGAGATTGAATTTGAAGACCAAGGTGAAAAATTTCATTTTATAGAAAAAGTGAAAGGCTTAACCTTAGAAGATTTTGAAACAATGATGGAAAATGCAGGTATTTATTTACTAGATATTTTTGGTGATTACAAACTGAAAAAATTCCATAAACTAGAAAGTGAAAGATTAATATTGATATTTAAATAATGAGTGTCTATTTTCCATATTTACTCCCTCTATTTTCTGTATTATTCGGATATGTTTTTGCATTATACATAAAGCCTAAAGCAAAAAAAAATCTAAAATTATTATTAGCGTTTAGTGGTTCATTTTTATTATCACTTACCGTAATGCATTTACTTCCAGATCTATATTTAAATCAAAATCCTACCATTGGCTTGTTTATAATGCTTGGGATTCTATTTCAAATCATATTAGAATTTTTTTCCAAAGGTGCCGAACATGGTCATGTTCATGATCATGATAAATTACTGAAAATGCCTTGGTTATTATTTATAAGTTTGTGTATTCACGCATTTTTAGAAGGTTTTCCGGTTGGTCACCAACACAAATTAGCTTTAGGCATTGCGATTCATCATTTTCCAATTGCAATTATTTTAACCACCTTTTTTTTGAATGCCGAATTGAATAAAAAAGCATTGTTTCTATTCATGATTTTCTTTGCCATCATGACGCCATTAGGAACTTTGGTTTCAGAAATTCTACCTACAATCAACAATTATTATACTGAAATTACTGCTATAGTTATAGGTATTTTATTTCATATTTCATCAACAATAATATTTGAAAGTAGCGAAGGACACAAGTTTAATATTGCCAAAATTTCGATGATTGTACTCGGAATTACAATTGCTTATTTCGTATAATTTGAATGCTATAATGCAATTAAATTGCTTCAATTTACAATAGTGCTTTCAATAAAAACTTTGTAACTTTGAACTTAAATCATTGAAACTAGAAAATGACATTTATTAAAACTACTGAACAATCTTCAAAATATGAACAATTAGAAAAAATGTCGGTTGAAGATTTGTTATACAACATAAATCAAGAAGATCAAACTGTACCTTTGGCAATTGAAAAAGTATTGCCACAAATTTCACAATTGGTTTCTCAAGTTGTTTCTAAAATGCAAGAAGGTGGTCGACTTTTTTATATTGGAGCAGGAACATCTGGACGATTAGGAATTGTAGATGCGTCTGAATGCCCACCTACTTTTGGAGTTCCTTTTAATTTAGTAAATGGTATTATAGCTGGTGGAGATATTGCCATCCGACGAGCTGTAGAAAATGCTGAAGACAATCCAACGCAAGCATGGATTGATCTTCAGGCAGAAAATATTTCAGAAAAAGATGTAGTAATCGGGATTGCCGCTTCTGGAACTACTCCTTATGTTATTGGGGGTTTGAAAGCCTGTAATGAAAAAAATATTATCACAGGATCTATTTCTTGTAATGCTGGAAGTCCGCTTTCAAAAACGGCAAAATTTCCAATTGAAGTTATTGTTGGGCCTGAATTTGTTACCGGAAGTTCGCGAATGAAAGCTGGAACTGCACAAAAATTAGTTTTAAATATGATTTCAACATCTACAATGATTCAGTTGGGGAAAGTTAAAGGAAATAAAATGGTGGATATGCAGTTGAGCAATAGTAAATTAGTTGATCGTGGTGTAAAAATGATTATGGGGGAAATACCTGTAACTTATGAAAAAGGATCAGAATTGCTAGCTAAATTCGGAAGTGTGAGAAAAGCGGTGGACTTTTACAACAATGAAAACAAGAAATTATGAATACCAATAAAGATTTATTAAGCAAGGGTATAAAATACATAACTATTTCCCTACCCTGCTTGTTCATTGGTCCAGCGGTAATCCATTTTGCCTTTATAAATAAATTACAAACGCTATATTATTTGATTTTAGTGGTTGGAGTTGGTGTTTGTATTACCGCAATGGTAATGCTGTTTATAGGTTTAAATACAATTATGAAAAGTCTATTTAATAAATAATGGATGCATTAATACACATCAATAAGACTTTTGAAAAAGTCATTTCAATAAATAGCAGAATCAATAATCGGGAATTTGAAGGTTGTGTTTTTAAAAATTGTGATTTTTCAAATAGCGATTTTTCAAACAATTCCTTTCTGGATTGTGAGTTTTACGATTGTAATCTTTCCATGACCAAATTAAAAGGAACGGGATTAAAAACAGTGGATTTCATCGACTGCAAATTACTTGGAATTCAGTTTAATGAATGTGATGATTTTTTATTTAAAGTAAGTTTTGAGGAATGTGTTTTAGATTATGCTTCGTTTGCTTATAAAAAAATGCTAAAAACAAATTTTATGAATTCATCATTAAAAGAAGTAACATTTATAGGAGCAAATTTATCCAATTCAGTTTTTGAAAATAGTAATTTAAACGGAGCTATTTTTAACGAAACACAATTAGCAGGAGCTGATTTTACTTTAGCTCAAAATTATAAAATTGACCCGGAGTTTAATCCAATGAGAAAAGCTAAATTTTCAACTTTGGGAATAGAAGGATTATTGGATAAATACGATATAAAAATCGAGTAACCTAGCCCTGATGGAAAGGAAAATCCCGAGCTTTTTGGTGAGGATTTGGAATGACAGCGGGATAAAGCTTTGAAAAAATAAGACATGAAAAAAATACTATTATTCTTTACACTTCTCATTTTGACTTCGTGTTACGACGTGGAACGAAATTGCAAAGACTTCAAAACGGGCAAATTCCGGTTTGATTTTGTGTTAAATGGAGTTAAGAAAACAACCGTTTTTGAACGTACTCCAACGATGCAAATTGAAACTTATGAAGGCAAAACTGACACCGCAACAGTAAGATGGGTAAACGATTGCGAATTTGTTTTACAAAAGTTACACCCAAAAAATATTAAAGAAAAAAAAGCAATTAGCATGAAAATAGTGTCAACTACGAAAAATTCTTATACCTTTGAATTTGGAATTATTGGCAGTGATGAAAAGCAAAAAGGTATTGCTGTAAAACAATAAATTAAACGTATTTAAATGGAAGTTTTTTTAAACCCTAGTGCCTGGATAGCCTTATTAACATTGACTTTTTTAGAAATTGTATTAGGAATTGACAATATCATATTCATTTCTATTGCAACAGGAAAATTACCTGAGGAAAAACGAAAAAAGGCAACTCAAATAGGATTGTTTTTAGCGATGTTTTTACGTATTGCTTTATTGATGGGAATTTCGGTGCTGATTGCAATGAAAGAGGCTTGGTACACCATCGATTTTAGTTGGTTTACCGCTAAAATTACTGGGCAAAGCTTAATATTATTTCTAGGAGGATTATTTTTATTGTATAAAAGTACTACCGAAATTCGCGAAAAAATTGAAGAAAAAGGAGTAGAAGAAAAACAACTTGGAAAATCGGCAGCTAAACAATTTTCAAGAGTTTTGTTACAAATTATGCTAATCGATTTAGTGTTTTCATTTGATAGTATTTTAACCGCTGTGGGGATGACAAATGGTGTTCCAGGTGCAATTTATATAATGGTGACTGCGGTTGTGATTTCAGTATTTATTATGATGCAATTTGCTGTTCCTGTTGGAATTTTCGTAAACAAGCATCCTACAATTCAAATATTAGGGCTTACCTTTTTAATATTAATTGGTTTTATGCTAGTTACCGAAGCGGCACATTTGGCTAACGCATCCTTTTTTGGAAACCATGTAGATGTAGTTCCAAAAGGATATCTGTATTTTGCGATTTCCTTCTCCCTTATGGTAGAAGTTTTAAATATGAAAATGTCGAAAAATAAGAAATAAAAAAAGCCACTTTCGAGTGGCTTTT
>CALPMA020000134.1 GCA_943324545.2 Chitinophaga pinensis | reverse complement strand
TTCATCACGGCTAGGCGCTGTACAGCCTTCCAAATAAGATACATAACTCCCTTCATCAGCAATTAAAAGTGTTCTTTCAAATTGTCCCGTTCCAGCTTGATTGATTCTGAAATAGGTTGAAAGTTCCATAGGACAACGAACTCCTTTTGGTATATAACAGAAACTTCCGTCAGAGAAAACTGCTGAATTTAAAGCCGCATAAAAATTGTCTTTTTGAGGCACCACGGTCCCTAGATATTTTTGAACCAATTCTGGATATTCCCGAATTGCCTCAGAAATACTCATGAAAATAATTCCTTTTTCAGCCAATGTTTTCTTGAATGTTGTCGCTACAGAAACGGAATCAACCACTATGTCCATTGCTACATTATTCATCATTTTTTGCTCGTCAACAGAGATTCCTAACTTTTTATACATTTCCAAAAGTTCAGGGTCTACATCATCTAAAGTTTTGTTAGGATCTACTGCTTTGGGAGCAGAATAATAGGAAATGGCTTGAAAATCAGGTTTGGTGTAATGAACATTCGCCCATTGAGGCTCTATCATTTCTTGCCAAGCGCGAAAAGCTTCAATTCTCCAATCGGTCATCCATTGCGGCTCTTCTTTTTTATGGGAAATAGCGCGAACAATGTCTTCGTTTAATCCAATTGGGAAAGTCTCGGATTTTAAATCAGTATAAAATCCGTATTCATATTCTTTAGTTTCGAGCTCGATTTTTAAATCGTCTTCGGTATATTTACTCATTTAATTTAAAAATTTAAAGTGAGAATGATTCCCCACAACCGCAAGTTCTACTTGCATTTGGATTATTAAATACAAATCCTTTTCCGTTTAATCCACCTGAAAATTCTAAAATGGTTCCAGCTAAATACAAGAACGATTTTTTTTCAACGGCAATTCTAACATTATTTACCTCAAATACTTTGTCGGTTTCTCCAATTTCTTTATCAAATTTTAATTCGTAAGATAATCCTGAACAACCGCCGCTTTTAACTCCAACTCGAACATAATCAACTGTTGCGTCAAATCCGTCGTCTATCATCATGTCTACAATTTTTTTACTCGCTGTATCTGAAACTTGTATCATTTTTTGATTTATTTTGAAAATTAAACCCTAGGAAAATTCCTTATTTTGATTTTGTCTAAATAAAGGGCAAATATATTACAATAAAATGTTTTTCTCCAATTACTTCAATACTTTTTAACGAATTATTTAGTATAAAAATAGATTTTCATCGGAATAAAGCCATTGATATTTCATAAATTGCAACACAAAATTAATTAAAGAACAAAAACCATGAGACTATATCCCATTGAATCAGGAAATTTTAAGTTGGACGGAGGGGCAATGTTTGGAGTCGTTCCAAAAACAATTTGGAATAAAACCAATCCTGCCGATGAAAACAATCTGATTGATATTGCCGCAAGGTGTTTATTAATTGAAGATGGTAATCGCTTAATTTTAATTGATACAGGAATGGGCAACAAACAATCGGAGAAATTTTTCAGCTATTATTCTCTTTGGGGAAACCATTCTATTGATAAGTCTTTGGCAAAATATGGTTTTCACCGAGAGGATATAACCGATGTTTTTATGACTCATTTACACTTTGATCATTGTGGTGGAAGTGTCAATTGGAATTCCGACAAAACGGGATATGAAATTGCATTTAAAAACGCAAAATATTGGACTAATGAAAATCATTGGGAATGGGCAACGAAGCCAAATTCTCGTGAAAAAGCCTCCTTCTTACACGAAAATATTATTCCAATTCAAGAAAGCGGTCAGTTGAATTTTATTGAAAAACCAAACACCGATTTTCTTGAAAAATCAGAGCTTGGATTTGGAATTTTCTTTGCCGATGGCCACACTGAAAAGCAAATGATTCCGCACATAAAATACCAAGATAAAACCATTGTTTTTTGTGCTGATTTATTGGCAACAGCTGGACACATTCCAATTCCATATGTAATGGGATATGACACTAGGCCGCTGTTAACATTAGACGAAAAGGCAAAATTTATGAATGCTGCCGCAGATAATAATTATTATTTGTTTTTAGAACACGATGCCCACAATGAAATTATTACAGTAGAAAAGACAGAAAAAGGAGTTCGATTGAAAGAGGTGTTTTCTTGTAATGACCTCTTAAAATAGTGTTAATCAATATCGTAAATTGAATATCTTAAAGTATTTTTGAATCGAAATTTTAACAAAAACCAACATGAAATTAATGAAATTAACTTATTTATCGCTAATTGCCGCATTAACTTTGTCGCTTTCAGCAAATGCGCAATCGAAAGAAAAAGTTGCTGTTGCAAAAAAGGGAGCCCTAACTGAAAATGAGCTAAAAAGATGGAGTCATCTGGATTTAGATAAAGACAGTATCCCTGGAATGAGCGTTGATAGAGTTTATTCTGAATTATTAAAAGGAAAAACTTCCACTCCTGTTATTGTAGGAATAGTAGATTCAGGCGTAGATATTGAACACGAAGATTTAAAATCGGTAATTTGGACTAATAAAAAAGAAATCCCTGGTAATAAAATTGATGACGATAAAAATGGTTATATTGATGACATCTATGGTTGGAATTTCTTAGGAAATAGTACAAAAGAAAATTATGAATACGAGAGAATTATCAAAAATAAAAAATTAGTTGATGAGGCTACCTATTTAAAAGCTAAAGCAATTAATGATGGAAAAATTGAAGAGGCCAATCAAACTAAATTTCAAATTGAACTTGCTTTAAACGGAACTAAAAAAGCAGATGAAACATTAATAAAATTATTAGGGAAACCAACTTATACAGCAGAAGAATTAGACGCAATTGATTCTAAAGATCCTGAGGTAATGCAAAGCAAAACCATAATGAAACAAATGCTTGCTTATGGATTGAGCGTTGCCGATTTGAAAAAAGAAATTGAGAAAGAATTGGAATCTTATATACGAGTTCAAAATGGTGAAAATTTAAAAACCAATTACAGAAATGTAGTTGGTGATAATCCTGAAGATATTAAAGATACCAAATACGGTGACAATAATGTGATGGGACCAGATAAAGAAGAGATTCTTCACGGAACACACGTTGCAGGAATTGTAGCACAGGTGAGAAATAACAAAATTGGGGGTGACGGAATTGCAAATAATGTTCAAATTCTTACTGTTAGAGCGGTTCCTGACGGAGACGAGTACGACAAAGACATTGCGCTAGGAATTCGTTATGCAGTGGATAACGGCGCTAAAGTGATTAACGGTAGTTTCGGAAAAGCGTTTTCTCCTCATAAACAATGGGTTTACGATGCAATTAAATATGCTGAATCTAAAGATGTGCTTATCGTTCATGCTGCAGGAAATGACGCTAAAGACATTGATAAAGAAGACAACTTTCCAAACGATTCTGATGATAAAGTAACAGAATTTGCTGATAATATGATTACGGTTGGTGCTTTGAATTATGAGTATGGAACTAATGTAGTTGCTGATTTTTCTAATTATGGAAAATTAAATGTGGACGTATTTGCTCCTGGAGTAAAAATATACGCTTCAACACCTAATAATGACTACCAATTTTTACAAGGGACTTCAATGGCAGCTCCAAATGTTGCCGGGGTTGCTGCTTTAATTCGTTCGTACTATCCAACATTAACTGCTAAACAGGTAAAGCATATTTTGATGGATTCTGGAACCGCAATTACAACAAGTGTAGTTGTTGGAGGTGATCCGGATAAAAGTCAACTATTTTCTGCATTATCACAATCTGGAAAAATGGTAAACGCATATAATGCTATGGTTATGGCTGAAAAATTAGCTAAAAAACCAGCTCCGGTAAAAATAAAAGGATAAAGATAATTCAACTTACCCATAAGCTTGCTGGAATTTTATATATTTCGGCAAGCTTATTTTTTAATATTAATTTCAGTATTTCCCTATGAAAAAATTGATTTTTCTTTCGCTACTAATTATGAATATTGGAATGGTCGTATCCCAAAATACAAAGTATTGGCAACAAAAAGTAGACTACAAAATGCAAGTTTCCCTAGATGTAAAAACCTATTTATATAAAGGAAAACAAGAATTAGTTTACACCAATAATTCCAATGATACCCTGAAAAAAGTATATTATCATTTGTTCAATAATGCATTTCAACCCGGAAGCGAAATGGACATGAGATTGCAAAACATCAAAGATCCTGATGCTAGAATGGTAACTAAAGTGAAAGTGGGGGACAAAGAAGTTAAAGAAAGTCGAATAAAAAACTTGAAGCCAAATGAAATTGGATTTTTACATGTTTCTAATTTTAAACAAGACGGCGTTTCTGCCACAGCTATAGAAGTCGAAACCATTCTAGAAGTAACCTTGGTAAAAGCCCTTTTGCCTGGAGAAAAAACAACATTTACTTTAGATTTTGAAGGACAAGTTCCTGTTCAAATTCGTCGCTCCGGAAGAAATAATAAAGAAGGCGTGGAACTTTCAATTGCGCAGTGGTATCCAAAAATGGCCGAATTTGATTTTGAAGGATGGCATGCAGACCCATATATTGCCAGAGAATTTCATGGAGTTTGGGGAAATTTTGATGTGAAAATCACCATTGATAAAGACTATATTTTAGGCGGTACTGGGTATTTACAAAACCCAAACGAAATTGGTCACGGCTATCAAGATACAGGTGTAAATGTAGTTTATCCGAAAAAAACAAAATCCCTAACTTGGCATTTTATAGCTCCAAACGTACACGATTTTACTTGGGCGGCCGATAAAAATTATCTTCACGATACGGTGAAAGTCCCAAATGGAGCAACTTTACATTTCTTGTATAAAAACAATCCTAAAATTATTGAAAACTGGAAAAAGGTGCAATCTAAAACTGTTGAATTAATGCAGTATTATAATGC
>CALPMA020000133.1 GCA_943324545.2 Chitinophaga pinensis | reverse complement strand
GTAATCAAAAGTTCATCAAAAATTATGAGTTCTGCCATATTTGGGCAAATCATTATCTTGATTGTTTATATTCCATTGTTTGTTTTAAGTGGTGTTGAGGGTAAAATGTTTATGCCAATGGCGCAAACTGTTAGTTTCGCTATCGTAGGCGCATTAATCCTTTCACTTACTTATGTGCCTTGGGCTAGTAGCCTTTTTTTAAGTAAAAGGGTTAGCGACAAACCTAATTTTACCGATAGGTTTATGAATAAACTGAATAATTTGTATCAACCTTATTTGGTGAAAGCTTTAGAGCGAAAGTTTGCAGTTATCGGAACTGCAATATTATTATTTATCGCATCACTATTTATTTTTAATTCATTAGGTGGCGAATTTATTCCCGAATTAGACGAGGGCGATTTTGCAATGAATTATACTATTCGTCAAGGAAGCAGTTTGCCTCAAAGTATTGAAGTTGGTACGCAATTAGAAAAACTAGCACTTACATTTCCAGAAGTTAAAGAAGTAGTTGGTAAAATTGGAAGTAGCGAAATTCCAACTGACCCAATGCCTATAGAAAGTGCTGATTTGATTATGGTAATGAAAGATAAAAAAGAATGGACAACAGCACAAAACAAAGAAGATTTAGCCGAGAAAATGAATGAAAAATTAAGTCAAATTCCTGGTTGCAATCTGTCTTTTGAGCAACCCATTCAAATGCGTTTTAATGAATTAATTGCAGGAGTAAAATCGGATATTGCTATAAAAATATTTGGCGATAATTTAGATAAATTGTTTTCAGAAGCCAACAAAGCAGTTCCTATTATTAAAGGGATTGAGGGTTTAACCGATATAAAAGTAGAACAAGTTACAGGGATGCCACAATTGGTTGTAAAATACAATCGAAATAAAATTGCTCAATATGGTTTGAATATTTCCGATGTAAACCGAATTTTAAATACGGCTTATGCAGGTGGAACAACTGGTGTTGTATATGAGGGAGAGAAAAAATTTGATTTGGTCGTTCGTATTCCTAAAAACCAAAACACAGATATTGACGCTTTAAAATCATTATTAATTCCAACACCAAGAGGTAATCAAATACCATTAAACGAAGTCGCAGAAATCACTTTTAAAACAGCACCATCACAAATAAGCCGTGAAAATGCAGAACGTAGAATAGTAATTGAAGCCAACGTTCGTGGTCGTGATGTTGAAAGTGTAGTATTAGAAATTCAACAAAAATTAGAAGCCAAATTAAAACTACCCGAGGGCTATTTTATTACTTATGGTGGGCAATTTCAAAACCTGCAAGAAGCAAAAGGAAGATTGCAATTAGCTGTTCCTGTTGCGCTTTTACTGATTTTCTTTTTGCTCTTTTTATCGTTCCGTTCGCTTAAAGAAGCTACCATAATATTTTCAGCAATTCCTTTGGCATCCATTGGCGGAATTATCGCTTTATGGGTTCGTGGAATGAATTTTAGCATTTCCGCAGGAGTTGGTTTTATTGCGCTCTTTGGAGTAGCAGTTCTAAACGGAATTGTTTTAATCAGTTACTACAATCAATTAAAAGACGAGGGCGAAGACAATCTTTTAAAACGCATTTACAAAGGAAGTAGCGCAAGGTTAAGACCAATTTTAGCAACAGCAACCGTTGCTTCATTAGGATTTTTACCAATGGCATTAAGTACAAGCGCAGGTGCAGAAGTGCAAAAACCATTAGCGACTGTTGTTATTGGTGGTTTGCTTACTTCTACGCTATTAACATTATTTGTTTTACCTGTTTTATATTATTTAGTAATGACACCAAAAAAAATAAAAGTAAATCCAAAAATTGCAACAATTGTTGTGCTGTTTTTTAGTTGTTTTTCTTTCAATGCCAATGCACAAACGCAAACTTTTACTTTACAGAATGCGTTAGATTTAGCAACCAAGAATTATCCAACGTTGCAACAAGCGAGTTTGCAAACAGAACAACAACAAGCATTAACCAAAACGGCAACTGTTCTTGACCCTTTCAACATCAATAGTAATCTAGGGCAGATAAACAGTAAATTGTTTGATTATAATATTGGTGTGGCACAAGGTTTTAAACTATCCAACAAAGCCGATAGGAACTTACTAAATCAAAATGTAGCAGTTGCAAAATCATTTGAAGCTGTTACAAAAAACGAATTAATAAAAAATGTTTCCAATGCTTATTTCAATTGGCTTTACAATGTGCAACACTATAATTTATTACTCGAAACAGATAACATTTTTGCCGACTATGAAAAATATGCCGACAAGAAATTTCAAGTAGGCGAATCGAGTAAATTGGAAAAGATAAATGCCTCTTTGCAACGCAAAGAATTAAAAATGCAATTGGCAGAAGCCAATTCGCAAGTAGTGTTTTTTCTAACCGAATTGCAAAAATGGACAAGAAATAACGAGCCATACCAAGCACCAACTAAATACGAAGCTTTACCCGAAATTAATGTTAGCGATAGTACATTGGTTAAAAATCATCCTGTTTTACAGTTTTTGCAACAGCAAATTATCGCTAAAGAATTAGCTATAAAATCAGAAAAAGCAAAAGCAAATCCATCTTTCAATTTGGGTGTAAATACGCAAAGTTTAGACAAGGAAAATCCGTTTTATTATGGTAGTGTGGGTATTAATATTCCTTTATTCAGAAACGGAATCAAGGCAAAAACGCAAGTTGCAAAATTGGAAACCGAAATTGCAAAAAAGGAATTAGAAAAATCACAACAGGAATTAGCAACAATTTATTTGCAACAATTTCAACTACAAAAACAATATTCCGAGCAACTCAATTTTTATAAAACAGAGGGTTTGCCAATGGCAGAAACCATTGTAAATTCTGCACAACGGCTTTATAAATCGGGAGATATTGGTTATATAGAATATACACAAAACCTAAAAGATGCCAATAAAATAAAAACTGATTATCTGATTGCAATGAACAATTACAATCAAACTATAATCAACATTCAATATTTATTAAACAAATAAAATTCTAAAGATGAAAAATAATATAGCAATCATAATCCTTTTGTTTTTAGGCGTAGTTTCTTGTAAAAAGACCGACACCGAAGCACCAAAGGAAACAGCCACCGAAAAACCAACAACGGCAGTAGTAACGTTTACAGATGCACAAATAAAAGCCATCGATTTACAGTTGGGCGATTTTGAAAATAAAAACCTAACGACAACTTTAAAGATAAACGGAAAATTATCATTGCCACCACAATACCAAGCGCAAGTAAGCATTTTGACTGGTGGAGTTGTTAAAAATATTTTCGTTCAAGAGGGCGAATTTGTTAATGCAGGAAAGACTTTGGCAACAATCGCCAATACTGATGTGATACAATTGCAACAGGATTATTTAGAGAACAACGCCAATCTTTCGTATTTGGAAAAAGAGTATCAACGCCAAAAAGAGTTGCGTGATGATAATATCAACGCAGGGAAAACCTATCAACAATCACAAAGAGAATTACAAATTGCACAAGCCAAAAAGGAAACCTTAAAATCTAAATTGGCTCAATTAGGAATTAATGCAAGTAATTTATCGTCTAAAAATATTGCTTCAAACATTGCCATTTCAGCACCGATAAGCGGTTACATTCAGCACATTAATTTAAGTATGGGTAAATTTGCCGATGCAAACGCTGTACTATTTGAAATCATCGACAATCGATTTTTACATTTAGATCTAAAAGTTTTTGAAAAAGACATCCATAAAATAAAAATCGGACAAGAAATAACATTTAGTGATGCAAACGATGTTTCACATTCGCATCCAGCTAAAATTTATGCTATCAATAAAGCTTTTGAACCGAACGAACAAGCTGTAATAGTTCACGCTAAAATAAATGAGACCACTGAAACAATTTTACCCGGAATGTATGTTGAAGCAAGAGTGAAAATCGATAATACTAATACAAAGGCACTACCAACAGAGGCAATTGTTAACAATGGCAACGACCATTTTATATTTGTAACGACAGGCAAAAACATCTTTCAACAGATAAAAGTAAATATTGGCGCAACCGATTTGGGTTATACAGAAGTAAAAGTAATTGATAAAATTCCTGCCAATGCTAAAGTCGTTATCAAAGGAGCATATTATCTTTTATCAGAACTAACAAAAGGTAGCGGAGAAGAAGAATAATTAAACCTCTTAAAAAGATGAAACACCAACATAAATACGATGCAAACGGTAAACAACTTTGTTGTACACTCGAAGAAAAAATAAATAGCAAAACCGACAAACAAACTGGTTGTTGTTCAACTCATAATGACCACGACCATTCCGACGACGATGGACACGACCATTCAGGTACAGACCAAACCACGTTTCAAATGTTTATGCCTGCAATCATAAGTTTTACATTACTACTTATTGCAATTGGTTTTGATAATTATTTTACTCAAAATTGGTTCACGGGTTGGGTGCGAATTGCTTGGTATATTGTCGCTTATATTCCTGTTGGTTTCCCAGTTCTCAAAGAAGCATTGGAAAGTATTCGCAAAGGCGAAATTTTTTCAGAATTTCTATTAATGTGCATCGCAACCATCGGAGCATTTTCAATCGGTCAATTTCCCGAAGGAGTTGCAGTAATGTTATTTTATGCCATCGGCGAAATTTTCCAAACATTAGCCGTGCAAAGAGCAAAATCTAATATCAAACTATTATTAGACCAACGACCAGATGAAGCAACGGTTTTGATTAACGGAAATGCAACAATCAAAAAAGCTTCTGAAATAACCATTGGCGAAATCATTCAACTCAAATCGGGCGAAAAGTTAGCATTAGACGGAAAACTTTTAACCGATAATGCCACGTTCAACACATCGGCACTAACAGGCGAAAGCAAACCCGATACCAAAGTAAAAGGCGAAGCAGTTTT
>CALPMA020000132.1 GCA_943324545.2 Chitinophaga pinensis | reverse complement strand
GAAATGCTTTGCTAACAAGCGAGTTAATGATGTTTTTCCCGCTCCTATATTTCCTGCTATAGCTATGTGCATTATGGTAATAGTATTTTATAATTCTTAATTTGTCGATTGGTAAAAATAGATAAAATTTGGTCTTTGTAAATAAAAAATTCAAAGCTTTTATCAACATTTTGCAATTCTTGAGTTTTATTGGATTGAAAATCTAGAAAATACAACTGTTCTCCTTTAGAATAGAGTATCAAGTGGGAATTTATTATTTGGATAGTATCAAAATCGGGAACTTGTCGAATCAATTTAATTTCTCCAAACAAATTACAAGAGTACCAGTTTAATTCGTTGTCAATCCATTGAAAATTATTAAAATCAGATTCATAATGTTTGAAGTTTCCAGGAAAAGGAGTTGAAATAAATTTAAAATCTTCATTTGAATAATTAAAAAGCCCTATTTTTTGAGAAATAGTATCGTAAAACCAAAGTTTGTTTTGGGCAGCAATACCTATAGCGCTAGTAATTATAGAATTTTTATTTATATCAGAAAATGCAATTATTTTAATCTCATTTAACTGATTGTCTAATAAAACTACTGAATTAAATCTTTCAAAGAAAACGGCAATTTTTAACGGGTTTTGTATATCAATTTTTAATATTTTTCCTAAAGCTAGGTTTTTGTATTGCCAAATTTGATCTTGATTACTCTTGTATAAGATACCATTTTCTTCATAATAGCGATGGGATAAAACATCGATAGCCAAAAACCGATTTGCAGAAATGGATTCGGTTGATAATAAAGTAGCTGATGTACTTTGCCCATTACTTGGGAAAATCACTAAGATAAATAGGCTAAGTATTTGAATAAATATTTTCATTGAACGCTAAATTACGATATTAGTTTATAGATATTCTATTTTAATAATTTTATTTTAACATAAATTTTGTAACATTAAACATTCTAATTCTTCATATTTGCACCTTAAAAATGTCTATTTTTATAAATTAATTATAGTGAAAATCTGAAATTTAAAATATATAAAAAACCAAATTATGTTAAAAAAAACAATACTATCATTTGTATTTAGTGCATTCGCATTTGCAAATATCCTAGCGCAAGATTTCCAAGGAATGGCCGTGTACGAGTCAAAAACAAGTACTTCCGATTTCAAAACCCGATTTGAGGGAAATAAAGACATGACTCCAGACATGCAAAAAATGATTGAAGAAAGAATGAAAAAAATGTTTGAAAAAACATTTATCCTAAATTTCTCAAAAACAACCTCCATTTATAAAGAAGAAGAAAAATTAGATGCTCCAGGTCAAGGCGGTCAAGGCGGCGGAATGAGATGGATGAGCTCGATGACTGGCGGTGGCGGAACCAATTTTAAGAACATAAAGGACAAAACGTATTCTGTAGATAAAGAATTTATGGGGAAAGAGTTTTTGGTTAAAGATTCATTACCTAACTATGCTTGGAAATTAGAAGGCGAAACCAAATTAATTGGTGGTTATACTTGTTTTAAAGCGACAACCGTTCGACCAGTAAGCCAAACTGATTTTAGAAATTTCCGACCAAAAAAGGAAGAAAAGAAAAAGGAAGAAGCTACAGATGAGATCAAGAAACCAGAGGCCGAAGCGAAGAAAACCAACTTCATGGAAGACTTCGAATTACCAAAAGAAGTGACCATAACTGCTTGGTATACTCCTGAAATTCCAATTAGCCAAGGTCCAGAAAATTACTGGGGATTACCAGGATTAATTTTAGAAGTGAGTGATGGTAAAACGGTTGTTTTGTGTTCTAAAATTGTAATGAATTCTAAAGAAAAAGCAGAGATTAAAGCACCTTCAAAAGGAAAAGAAATTTCTCAAAAAGAATACGATGAAACCGTAACCAAGAAAATGGAAGAGTTCAGACAAATGAACCAAGGAAGAGGCGGAAATGGAACCATGCAAATTAGAATGGGGCGTTAATTCTTTAAAAATATACTAAATAAATCCAATGAATAAAATTCAATTATTAATTCTATTAATTTCTTCTGTTTCATTTTCACAATCTGTAAAATTTGAGGGCTTTGTTCAAGATGTCGGTAAAACTCCACTTGAAATGGCCAACGTTATGGCTGTAAATACCGTTACCAAAGCAATGGATTCCTATGCTATTACCAATGACAAAGGGAAATATTTATTGAATTTGAAACCGAATTCTAGTTATTCGATAAAAGTGAGTTATTTAGGAATGCAAACCAAAGAGCTTTTTATATCTACGTCCACTTTAAATATGAATCAAAATATTACTTTGGAATCAGGAGGAATTGAGCTTGAAGGAGTGGAAATTGTTCGTGAAATGCCAGTTTCTATAAAAGGAGATACCATAGTTTATAATGCCGATTCCTTTAAATCAGGAACCGAAAGAAAATTAGAAGACGTATTAAAAAAATTACCAGGAGTAGAAGTAAATGCCGATGGTGAAATAGAAGTTGAAGGGAAAAAAGTGACCAAATTAATGGTGGAAGGAAAAGACTTTTTTGACGGTGATACTAAATTAGGAGTTAAAAATATTCCCGCCGATGCGATTGACAAAATCCAAGTTTTAAGAAACTTCAATGATGTTTCTGCCTTGAAAGGTCTGGAAAATGGCGATGAAAATATTGGGATGAACATCAAATTAAAATCAGGGAAAAAGAACTTTTGGTTTGGAGACATAAATGCTGGTGGAGGCAAGGAAAATCAGAACACACGATACAATGCCAACCCAAAGCTATTTTATTATAGTCCGAAATACAGTGTGAATTTGATTGCCAATTATAATAATATTGGCGAGTTGCCATTTACGGTTCAGGATTATTTTAAATTTACCGGTGGATTTAGAAATATGATGAGAAAAGGAGGAACCAACTTCAATGTATCTTCCAATGATTTAGGGATTTCTTTGCTAAGAAATAACAGAGCAAAGGAGATTGAAACCAAATTTGGAGCAACTAATTTTTCTTACAATGTTACTAAAGCTTGGAGTCTAAGCGGATTTGCAATTGTTTCTTCTACACTTACTGATTTAGAAACCGCTTCTCAAAATAATAGAGCCGATCAAGTAAGTACTTTTGGAACGATAAATACTACCCAAAAAACTAAAGAAGCAGCGAATCAAATAAGTAGCTTGGGACTTTTTAAATTAAGCTCTAGCTATAAACCGAATGCTAATCTTCAGTTTGATTATGATGCATTACTAAAAAATTCTAAACAAGACGAGAACAGTAGTTTATTTACTCAATCATTTGCAACAGCTACCAATGGAACGCCGCCGGCTATTCCCGACCAAAGTATTACCTCTTTCAAGCAGCAAGATCCAATTACGTTAACTCAGAATTTGAGTTTGTATTACACCAAAAGTGATAAAAGTGTTTTCGATATAGAAATTCAACATTTATACCAAGATGAAGACCCATTTTATAACGCTAATTTAGGTCAGAATCCATTTCCAATTTTAGGATTGCAAACTCAAAACAGATACAATATCAATCAAACCCGATTTATTAAAACCAATAAATTGGACGCTAAGGTAGATTACTATTATATGGTAACTCCAAAAAGCAATATTAATTTTACTTTTGGAAATACGTACTCACTGCAAAATTTTAATTCGCACATTTTCCAAATTTTAGATAACGGGACCACTAACGAATTGAATTCTGCAGATAAAAACAATAATGTTGGCTATTTTTTTAATGATGTCTTTTTAGGATTACATTATAAGTTTATTACTGGTAAATTTACTTTTAATCCAGGGTTTTCTGCACATTACTACAAAACGTATAATGAGCAATTAGGCACTAAAGTGAACTATAATTTTTACCGAGTTTTACCGGATGTCTATGCTTTGTATCAAATTAAAAAAGCAGAAACATTGACATACAATTACTCTATAAATAACGATTTTACCGATATAAATAGGTTTACTTCGGGCTTTACATTCACGAACTATAACTCTTTATTTCAAGGGAATAGATATTTAGAAAATGCAATGTCCGAAAGTCATTCCTTGAGATACTTTAAATACAACATGTTCAATTTTGAGAACATTAATGCTAATATCAATTATACAAAACGATTGAATGCGATTAAGTCAAGTGCTATTTTTACAGGGATTAACCAAGTTTCTTCCGCTATAAATTCCAATTTTGCCGATGAAACCCTTTCTGGGAATGCATTCTACGGTAGATCATTTGCGAGAAATTATAAAGCCTCATTCAATTTGGCGGCGAACCGTTCTATATTCAATAACATCCAAAACGGCCTTTTTGTAACAACAGAATCACTAACTCAAAATTATACCGTAAAAGTAGCGACCAATTATAAAGATTTACCGAACTTAGAATTAGGATATTCCCGAACTATAAATGACTATATCGGAACTAAGTTTTACACGGACAGACCGTCAGCTAGATTGGATTATTTCTTTTTAAAAAGTTTCTCTTTTGTTTCAGAATATGAGTATTATCATTATACTAATAGCAATAAAACAGTTAATAATGAATACGCCTTTTTAAGCGCAAGTTTGATTTATCAAAAAACCAAAGAAAGTAAGTTAGAATATAAAGTGGCAGTCACCAACCTTTTAAATACAAATATTCTTAACGACGATAGTTTCACCCAATTCTCCACAAGAACTTCACAATATACGGTTCAACCGAGGTATATTATTTTTAGTTTGAAATATAATTTATAACGATTTTACCTCGATATTAAATTTACAAAATTGCTTCTTTGTAACAATTTGATTACTTTTGAAGCAATATAAAAAAGGTATTATGAGCATTGCTAAACACAATTGGACTAAAGAAGAAATTATCGCGATATACAACAAACCTATGATGGATTTGCTTTTTGAAGCAGCTTCAATTCATAGAAAAGCACACG
>CALPMA020000131.1 GCA_943324545.2 Chitinophaga pinensis | reverse complement strand
TAAGGCCACTGATGTTAAACAATAGCGCAAAAGTGAATGATTACTCCATTAGTCAATATCCTAGAAAATTAAAGAAATTGGAAATGATTAAGAAAGGGTATACCGATTCTAAAATGATGGGTTACAGTTTGAGAACCGATAAATACAGATACACTATTTGGATGAATAATTTTACAAGCAAGCAACCTTTTAACGAATCTCAAGTTTATGCTTCTGAAATGTATGATTATGTAAATGATCCTTTGGAAAAGGTAAACGTTGTGAACGATAAAAATTATGCCGACATTTCTAAAGATATGAAATCTAAAATGTTGGCTTACTTTAAAAATGAATTAGCAAAAAAATAATAGTATTAACTTGTATAGAATGAAAAAATTAAGAATTAATTATTTTATTATTTTAATTGTTTTATTACAAGGTATAACTTATGCTCAAACCTCAACTTTGGTTTCCATGGGATCTAATGGAAATTTAATATACACTCCAGATACCAGGGGTAATGTAATTCCTGATTTTAGCGCAGTTGGATTTATGAATGGCGAAACACCTTTACCAACAATTGACGTGGTATTAACTGTAAATCCTGTTGCTGGTGATAATTTAACCAACGTTCAAAACGCTATTAACCAAGTGGCCTTAATGCCTGTTAATGCGAGTGGATATCGTGGCACTATTTTATTTACTGCTGGCAACTACAATATTAGTAATACGATTACTATTTCAGCAAGTGGAATAATACTCCGTGGAGTTGGATTTAATGGAACAGGCACTAATTTTATTGCTACTAAAACTGCTCAACACACACTCTTTAACTTTTTAGGATCTTCAGGGACTTCCTATATTTCTACTAACACCACCAGAAAAGCAATTATAGATTCTTATGTTCCAATTGGTAAAAAACAAATTACAGTTGCTTCTGGTCACACATTTGCCAGAGGCGATAAAGTTTTTGTTCATAGAATCCCAAATGAAACTTGGATTAATTTATTAGGAATGAATTTATTGTCCAATATTGATCCTTTAGCGGTAAATTGGACAGCGAGTGCTTATGATATGGATTCTGAAAGAAAAATAGAAAATATTAATGGCAATGTAATTACTTTGGATGCCCCAATAATGGATATTATTGATCCTGTTTATTCTACAGGTGAGTTAGTGAAATTTACCGATAATAGAATAAATAACTGTGGCATCGAAAACATGAGAATTTCTTCAACTTATGCCTCTTCAACAGATGAAAATCATGGTTGGGAAGCGGTGACATTTGATAACATATACAATGCATGGGCCAAAAATTTAGAAGTTTACTATTTCGGATATTCAGCGGTACACATCAATTCTGATGCTAGTTTTATTACCGTTGATGCCTGTAAAATGTACGATCCAAAATCCATAATTGATGGCGGTCGACGTTATTCATTTAATGTGGATGGGCAACGTTGTTTGGTTCAAAATTGTATTACTAGAAATGGACGTCACGATTATGTAAACGGCAGTAGAACATGTGGTCCTAATGTGTTTTATAATTGTTCGGCAACTCTACAACATAGTGATATTGGACCTCACCATCGTTGGTCAACCGGAATTTTATTTGATAATTTAACAGGTAATGGAAATATGAATGTTCAAAACAGATTGGTTATGGGAAGCGGACACGGATGGTCTGGCGGCCAAATCATGTTTTGGAATTGCAATGCCAATAGAATGGTAATTCAAGATCCTCCAGGCGATCCTATTAATTGGGCTATTGGTTGTATTTCTTCAAATATTACAGGTGTTGGTGATGCAACTACAGAACCATTAGGCGTCATTCAATCGCAAGGAACTCGTATTTCGGCCATTCCTAGTTTGTATTTAGCACAATTAAATGACCGACTAGCCAGATTATTGGAAAACAATCAATTTCAAAATAGTAATGATGAATTTTCAATGAAGTTAAGTCCAAATCCTGTCAGTTCTAATGTTTCTATTATAGCAAACCAACCATTTGATAAAAATTGTACTATTTCAATAGTAAATAGTAACGGACAAATTGTGATAAAAAATATAGATACTTTCAATTTCACTTCTGATAATTTCGAAATTAGTTTTGAAGTATCTAATTTAAGTTCAGGAATTTATTTTGCCGAAATTATTAATAATTCAGTTACTAGAACAATTAAATTCATTAAGAAATAAATTAAAATTGCCATATGAAACAAGTATTTAACTCTATCAAAAATTCCTACATTATTGTTGTCTTCTTATTCATCTTATCAGGTTTTGTTACTACAAGTGCAGCTACAATTAATGTAAATTCAATTAACGCGCTTCAAAATGCTTGTAATAATTCTAATTCTGGAGATATAATAGTCCTTGCAAACGGAACTTATTCTAATGTAATTTTAGATATAAATAACAATAATATTTCTGTAATAGCACAAACTCCTGGAGGTGTATTTTTAAATGTTTATGGCGATATTAATATCAACGGAAATAACATCACCTTTAGCGGATTTCAATTTACTCAAGGTGATATTGGAACTAATTACTTAATTGAAGTTTTTGGCAATAGGAATAAATTAACTCACTTAAATTTTAGTAATTATTACGCTAAAAAATATATCGAAATCAAAGCAGGAACGCAATACAATGAAATCACTTATTGTAATATGGAGAAAAAACCAGCAGATGCTGCAATAGGATGTACCATTCAAATTTCAACTTCTCCGTCTGTTATTGGTTATCACAAAATAAGTTATTGCTCTTTTCAAAATTATTATGGTATGGGAGGCGACAATGGTAACGAACCTGTTAGAATTGGTTTAGGTGCAGAATATTTAAATAAATCTCGAACTATTGTTGAATATTGTTATTTCAACAACACAGGACTTGGCGATAGTGAAAGTATATCTATAAAATGTCAAGAAAATGTAGTTCGTTATTGCACTTTCACCAACCAACAAAACGCAATGTTAGTTTTCAGAAATGGAGATAATAATGTAGCCTGTAGTAATTTCTTTATAAATGCTGGTGGAATAAGAGTCAAGGAAGCCAATAATATTTATTGCTACAATAATTATTTTGAAAATTCAGGTGTCGGAAGTTCTACAGATGCAGTAACTTTTATTTATGTAGCGCCCTTGAATCCTCCAACAACTGCTTCTCCACGAACATTAAATCTTAATAATATTAATTTTATTCACAATACTTTTTACAATTGTGGCGATATAGATTTAGGCGGAACAGGAGCAACAAGTAATACATGGGCAAATAATATTTTCAATAAGAGCTCAGGTTCTATTTTTAATAATCCAAATTCAGGAACTTCATGGGCTGGTAACTTACGACAGGGAACTTTAGGAATTTCTATTGCTTCTGGAATGTCCAATACAAATCCTTTTTTAGCTTTAAATTCGGATGGATATTATGGATTATCTTCAACGAGTCCAGTAAATAACGCAAATGCAAGTTATCCTGCTATTTTGGATATTACTAATATTGATGATGATCCTAATTTATTATTTGATATCAGCGGGCAACCACGTCCTTCAACTGTAACCTCAAAAGATGTGGGTTGTGATGAATTTTCAACAGGAACAACTACGAATCGTCCTTTGACTTTATCTGAAGTCGGTCCTTCTTATTTAGCGGCACTTTCTACAATTGCATTTAATTTATCAGATGAGAAAACGCTTGTTTTTCCAAATCCAGCAAAAAACAGTTTTTCCATTCAATTTCCAAAAAATAGTGATTCTGATGTCGAAATAATAATTGTCAATACAAGGGGACAAGTTGTAAAAAAACAAATTATCTCCAAAAATGAAATAATTAACAATGAGAAAGCTATTGATGTTTCCAATTTAAATAATGGAATTTATTTAGTGCAATTGTATTCTAATTCTTTTACAAAAGCTTTTAAATTGGCTATCTCGAAATAACATTAAACCTTTTACTAACAAAAGTATCTTATATACAAATAAATCTAAATGAAAAGCTTCCCCAACTTCCTAAAGTTAACCATAATTGTTTTTACAGTCTTGTTTCTAATGCCAGTTTCGGCGCAACAAAAAACAAAACCCAACATTTTATTTATTGCTATTGATGATTTAAAACCTATTTTGGGATGTTATGGTAATACACTAATTAAAACCCCAAACATTGACCGATTGGCAAAAATGGGTACTGTTTTTAAGAGCAATTATTGTCAACAAGCGGTATGCGGTCCTACAAGAGCGAGTTTAATGACTGGTAAAAGACCAGATTACACTAAAGTATGGGACTTAAAAACAAAAATGCGTGATATCAATCCCGATATAGTAAGTTTGCCACAATATTTAATTTCTCAAGGTTATTCGACTCAAGGAATTGGAAAAATATACGACTCTCGTTGCGTAGATAAAAAAATGGATTCCCCTTCTTGGAGTGTTCCTTATTATAATTATTTCAAAACAGAAGAACGTTATTATGCAAAAGAAACTGGAATGCCAGTTTTAGGCGCCTATCAATTGCCAGCTACCAAAGAGTTAGCAATTCGATATACTAATGAGGGTAAAGAAAAGGGATTGGCCGACAAAGAATTAGACGATTACGTTTCTAAAAATGTTAAGCCTTCTGTAGAATGCGCTGATGTTCCTGATAATGCCTATAATGATGGTGCAAATGCATCAAGAGCTCTAGAAATTCTAGAAAAATTAAAATCAGATCCAAAACCATTTTTCTTTGCCGTTGGGTTTTCAAAACCGCATTTGCCTTTTGTATCTCCAAAAAAATATTGGGATTTATACAAAAGAGAAGATATGATTGTTGCTCCTTTTCAAGAAAAACCTAAAAACAGTGTGGACGTTGCTTTTCATAATTCAGGAGAAATGCGTGGATATTCTGATATCCCACCAATAGTTTCTTTTACGGATCAAAAAGATTTCGGAGTAACATTACCATTAGACAAACAAAAAGAATTAATTCATGG
>CALPMA020000130.1 GCA_943324545.2 Chitinophaga pinensis | reverse complement strand
TTCATCTACTTTTTCAAATCTATGGACAGTATCGTAATAAAACTGCTTATTAGGAACTTTATTTTCTTTTAAGTATTCAAGCATTTCATCAAAGCCTAACAATTCATCATAATTAGCTAGGTGAAAGGTAAAATGGTTTCCATTGTAGTGCTTTAATTCTTCTTTACATTTCTTCTCAAAACTGGCTAAATAATTCAGATACGCCTCGGTAAAAATCCAATTTTCTTCTGTTTTGAGATTCTTTTTATGTTGATTAATCTCTTTTTTCATGCGTCATTCCATTAGTACTGTCTAGTATATTTTGTATCCAATTATCTTTTTTCATACTTACAGAGGAATGTCACTTCCTGTTTCAGAATCATTTATATAGTTGCCAAGAAATGGAAATGTCTAATTAATGAGAAACAACAACCTTTTTTATAATTGAATTTTTATTGTCTGAAATTTTCACAAAATATACTCCAGAATATACTGTCTCTAAATTCAGATAACACATCGTACTACCTTGTTTTAAAGTATCTTCTAAAATTAACTTTCCATTTATATCAAACAATTCTATTTTTAAATCACTAATAGTTGGTGCATACGATTGAATAACAGCTATATCACTTGAAGGATTAGGAAATAAAGACAAACCAATTTGTTCTAAATTATTATTAGCTACCGATAAAGCTGGTGTGTATGTAGTTACGGTTTCACTTATAGTTGCATGTAAAGTAGCTTGGACTGTACCATGATAATATTTTCCTAAAAGATAAGGATATACAGGTTTGTTATTTGCATCAATAGTCGCAAAATAGCAATAAATTCCGTTTGGATATTCAGGAGTTTTACAAAATCTTCCGTTACTTTCATCTAAATCACCTAATCCAGCTACATATTCAAAATCTTCTAAATAAGCACCTAAAACCGCTTGAATTTGTGGAGCTCCTGGACCCATAATTTGAACCATTTCTGTTAAAGTTGGTCCTACAGCCGCAGTTCCATTAGGCAATGTAGTTCTTGACGTAATATTTCTTAATCTATAACTAGGAGTGATTCTCTTTATAGGTGTTGTAGGATCTAATGGATCGGTATATCCATAAGCTCCATAAATAGGAAAACCGTCAGCTGCAAAACCAATAAGTGGTCCATGTGCGGCTGCATTCGGAACATAAAGTCCATCGGCTAAATATATATTACATATTGAGGATGTAGGTACAGTTTCTATATTAAAGGCCGAGGGATTTTGATGGTGATGATAATCGGAAGTCATTGGTCCTGGATGACCATGCGCGCAATCAAAACCAATATTTTCAAAGTAAACCGCATTAGAATGCCATTTATTTAGATTGTTATAAGATCCCCCATCCCCTGCAGTGTATGCAACTGTTCCATTAATAAAAGCTGCGACTGCACCCATGCCAACTAACGTATTTGTCGTAGCTACTGTAGGATTTAAAGGCATTTTAATAATATAATTATTATTTAAGGCGGTTGAAACTGGACCTGTAGCAAAAGGACCTGTTACAAAAGCTGGAACTCCAGTGGCTGTTACATAAACATAATTAGTAGAATATTGAACTTGCTGAACATTAGCATTGATTGTTGTTAGTATAGGGGTTGAATTACCCGTTAGATAATACCTTCCTTTAGTGTTATTGGTGTTTTGTAACCAAGACGTAATTGCTGGATTTGTTTGAGCAAAAGCATCAATAGTTGCAATAAACAGTAATAAAATTAGTTTTGATTTCATATTCTAAAGTTTTATTTGGATTAATAATGCCAAATTTACTTTTAGAACGAAAGGATAAAAAATGAAAATCGGTTGAGTTGTAGAAAAATAGGATTGAATTGTAAAAAAAAATAAATGAATAATTATGTGATGCCTTAATTATCTAACCATTCTTTAAAATCATTTACTCGTTCACGGCTAACTATTCGTGCATCATTATCTAAAAATTTTGTTGCTATGGAAAGTCGGCTATTAAAATAGGTGCTTACTTTTTCAATAGATTGAATGTGTAGAATTATTTTTCTGTTAATGCGGAAGAAATTTTGGGGATTTAACATCGTTTCGAGTTGATCTAAAGTGTAATCAATTAGATAGCGATTTCCTTTATTGGTAACTAAAAATGACAAACTTTCTTTGGTCTCAAAATGATGAATTTCATCTGTTGGAATAGTATCAATGGTTTGTCCTAATTTGACTAAAAACCGTGTTTTATATTCTTTATTCATTTGCTGATATGCCAATGCAATACTTGAAATTAAGTCTTTATTTCCTGATTGCTGTTGCTTTTTGAACTTATCTAAGGCAAATTGCAACTCTTTTAAAGCAATGGGTTTTAATAAATAATCGACACTATTTTGCTTGAAAGCTTGTATAGCATAATTGTCAAAAGCAGTGGTGAAAATAACGGGTATTTCAAGTTGAATTTGATTGAAAATTTCAAAACTATTACCGTCGGCTAAATGAATATCCATAAAGATTAAATCGGCATTTAAGGCTTCTTTAAAAGCATTTACAGAAGCCGTAATCGTATCGAAATAGTTAACAACTGTTATTGACTCGTCTATTTTTTGTAATAAAATAGTTAAGTGTTCTGCCAATAATTTTTCGTCTTCTATGATTACAACCTTCATTTTTTCTGTATTAATGGTAAAATTACTTTAAAAACTTTGCCATTGTTAGAAACGATAACTTTTTTATCGGTAAAAAAGGAATACCGTTGTTTGATATTTTTTATGCCTGTTTTAGTACTTTCCGAAATGTCACTTCTTGACAAGATTGGATTTTCGATGACTAAAGAATCATTATCCGTGTAAATTAAAACTTTCAACGGATTGGCTTGCGAAGTTTCATTGTGTTGAATCGTATTTTCGACCAACATTTGCAGGCACATTGGCAATAAATAATCTGACTTTTTACTTTCTTCAATTTTAATTTCAAATGAAATACTGTCTTCAAATCGTATTTTTTGCAAAAAGATATAATGATTTATAAAATCCAATTCTTCTTGCAAGGGCACTAACTCTGAATTTTTAGTATCTAAAACATAACGATACACTTTGGCTAATTCATTAATAAAATCGGCCGCTTTGTCTTGATTTTTATAAACTAACGAAGTTAAAACACTCAAATTATTAAATAGAAAATGAGGATTCAACTGATTTTTTAAGTTTTGCAATTGGGCATTGGCACTTTCCGTTTTGTATTTTTCTGTTTCAATTAAACTGTTTTTTAAAGAACTGAAAAATTCAATTCCGATTTTTACCGCCAAAAGTGCAAAAGTAAAAAGAAGGGCTGGTGGAAAAATTTCAATCATTTTATGATTTACTATTTGACCGTCCCCAAATCTCAATTGATGTAGCAAATACATTATAGGAAATAAGGCACTTGATGTGAATAGAATCGAAAGAATACTTTGAATAATCACCCTTTTTTTGGAATTTTCAATCCAACTGTATTTGGAATTTAGCCCTTTATTAATAGCTTCATTTCCCTGCATAATAATTATTACAATAGCTAAAATAAATAACAAATCCATTTGGAAAAATTCATCAATTCTAAAAAAAACGATTTTAAAAAAGAGTGTTATTGCAATCGCAATCCCTAATTTGTTAAGTATGTTACGTTTTGAATTCTTCATTTTTTTTTACTTTAAAACTGCAGTTTATAAATAATATTTGGAAAGAAACCCAATTGATAAGTCGTATTCAAATTCATTCTTTGATTATCATACTTTTGTGAAAACATATTTTTATGATTTGTCACATTTTGTAAATCTAATGAAATAGATTGAGAACGCTTTTTGTTTTTACTATTAATGGTATAGCTTCCTTTTATATCCAACCTAAAATAATTACTTAAATTTCCCGAATAAGCATCGGTTGACAAAACTTCGTTATTACTCGATTGAGAAGCTGCAATATCAATTGGCGTATAAGCTCTTCCGCCTGCATTGGTAAATTTCATATCGGTAGAAATTTTGTTTCTTTTTTCACTACCAACTTTCCATTCTTTTCCACCTAAAATATTGAAAACATATTTTCCGTTGAAAGCCGTATTTCGTTCTACGCCATCACTTCCTTTGTATTTTGAACTGTATAATGATGATGTAAACAAGCCATAATAGCCATTGCTAAAGAATTTTTCAATGGTTACTTCTGCACCATAATTAATCCCAGTTCCTGCATTGGTAAGATTATCTTCGGTATCGGCTTTGAAACTCGAACCCGTATTCAGCATAGAATAACTGCTTGAAAAAGTATTCACAGGAACATTAGAAATGGCTTGGTAATAGACTTCTGTTTTCAATCGCCAATCTTTGAACGGTTGCAAATCATAACCCAAAACAAAATGTTGACTTTTGGTAAAATCTAAATTTTTATTGTTGTAGGAAATTGAACCATCAGCGTTTTGAGTTTGAAGAAAATAAACGTTAATCGGCTGCATTTGCGAATGTAAACCATAGCCTAAACTAAAACTACTTTTGCTATTTACCGCATATTTCAATCCCAAACGAGGTTCTATTGAAACCGAATTATTCAAGAAGAACTTTTGCGAATGCAAACCAGCATTTAAGGTTAATTGTTCGCTAATGTTGTATTTTCCGTGAACAAAGGCTTGCGCCAAATTGGTAAAACTGTTGTAATCCCAAACTTGTTTCCAAGCATCGATACTATTTTGTTTGGTTTTATAAAATAAATCCAAACCTATAAATTCATCTTGAATTCCTGCTTTTACAAATAACTTAGAATTTACTTTTAAATTATAGTTGGAACTAAAATTATACGCTGTTTTGGCAACATTACTTATTTCTTTTGAAAAGGAAACATTAGCCATTCGGTCAAAATCGTATGAAGTTTGATTGGTTTCAGAATAATTCACTCCAATGGTCGAACTGATAAACGATTTAGGATTGATTTGTTTAAAATGATTCAAACCGACAATTCCAATTTTACTGGCAAAATCAACCTGATCGCCACCTCCATA
>CALPMA020000129.1 GCA_943324545.2 Chitinophaga pinensis | reverse complement strand
AGTAAAAAACATATATATTGAAAAAATTATTCCACCAACTATAAAAAAGCCAATACTCATGTTGTTCTTCTTTGACGGATTACTAATGCAAATAATAAAATTGTACCTGGCCAGTGCGCAGAATAAAGTGCTTCTTCATGTCTTCCGAGAAGACCTAATGATATTGAATAAAGCATACAAATGAATGCTAATATAACTGGATACCATTTTAGAATAAATAATTTCATAATTCTTGTGTTTATTTTATCAATTAATTTATGCTAATTTACATATTTAATTTTATATATTTAATTTAATTATGTTTATGATTATATTATTATTTAGTTCAATTATTGTATATACAATATACTTAATTGAACTATAATTTATATTATGTAAAATAGAAAATTTAATAAATACACCTACTATTGTGTGATTTAATAATATAGTTTAAATTTACGCAACTATTTAATATTCTATTTCATAATGAATACAATCGTCTCTCGTGTAGCGTACTTTTTAAAACAATATCCTCCATTTAATAATCTATCAATTGAAGAGTTATCAATTGTTGCCTTGAGTATTAAAATCATTAATCTTGAAAAAAATAAAGATTTATTTCAGATTAATGACACATTACACGACAGCTTTTATATGGTTGATTCTGGGGTCGTGAATTTATTCGTAATTTCAGATTCTGAAGAAACGTTATTGAATAAATGTGTTCCTGGTGATGTTTTTGGTTTGCGTCCTTTCTTTGCCAAGAATAACTACATGATGACAGCTAGAGCTCGTGAAGAATCTATCATATATGCAATTCCAATTGCAACCTTCAGACCCTTTGTGGCGCAAAACGCGGAAGTTTTAAATTTCCTTTTAGAAAGTTTTGCTAACAATACCAGCAATCCTTCAGATATTGAAAATAAAGGTAAATTATTATCTGACAATATCGCTTTCTCGTCTAAACCTACTGAAATCCAATACTTTCAAACTTTAGCTTACAATAGATCTCCTTTAAAAATTGCTCCTAATGCTATAATTAAGGATGTTGCACAATTGATGACAGATAATTTAGTTGATAGCGCAATTATTTCTGAACTTAACCTGCCTATTGGAATTGTTACTGATTCCGACATGAGAATTAAAGTAGCTTCTGGCCGGGTTGATATTAATATGCCAATTAATAAAATCATGTCATCCCCTGTGATAACGGTTCCTGAAAACGTATCTTTAGCGGAAGCACAATTATTATTATTAAAAAATAATGTAAGTCATTTATGTGTAACTATAGATGGTTCAGATCAAACGGATATTAAAGGGGTTGTTTCGGAGCACGATTTAATTGTTTCACAAGCGAGTAATCCTGGAGTATTTATTAAAGAAATCAAGCGTTCCCATAATGCAAATGAACTTAAAAATGTTCGTACAAAAGTTACCGATCTAATATACACTTCGTTAACTAAAAACATTCCTCTTGCTCATATTACTAATATCGCTAACGAAATTAATATTGCAATTATAAAAAGAGCAGTTGAATTAGCGATTTTAGATATTGGTTCCCCTCCTGCTCGATTTGCTTGGCTTTGTATTGGTAGTCAAGGGCGCAAAGAACAACTTTTATTAACCGATCAGGACAGTATTTTAGTCTTTGAAGATGTTACTGCGGAAAAATATCGTGATGTTAAAAACTATTTTTTAAGATTAGCAAAGAAAACGGTTTCAAATTTAGAGTTAGTAGGTTATCAACCTTGCCCAAATGGACATATTGCTAGTAATATGATTTGGTGTAAATCGATTACTGAGTGGATGAAACAATACAGCAATTGGATGAAAATTCCAGGCGAAATGAATAATGACATAAGTAGTATTTTCTTTGATTATGAAATTGGCTTTGGTGAACAAAAAATAGAAGATGCCATTACAGATATTATATTTGTGAATTCAAGAAAAAACAAACTATTTTTTGATTATTTAGGTAATGATGCATTAAGAAAACCCCCCGCGCTAAGCTTTTTCAAAAAAATAAACGTTGAAGAAACAGGACCAAATAAAGGAAAGTTTGATATTAAAAACCGTGCGTTATTGCCTCTAATAGATGGTGCAAGATTGTTTATAATTAGCTATAATATTCGTGGAATTAACAATACCTACATGAGATTTAAGCATCTTGCAATGGTAGATTTAAAAAATTCTGAAATTTACTTAAATTGTGCTGAAGCTTATCAATCTCTTACTAAAATAAAAACTACTGAAGGATTAAGATACGACAACTCAGGTCAATATATAAATTTAGAAGATTTAAACAAATTAGATAAAGAAAACTTGAGGATTGCTCTTAACACAATTAAAGATTTAGAGGAACTCATTAAAGATAATTTTCAACTTACACAGTTTTCATAATTATGATAGATTGGATTAAAAATATTAATAAAGATTATCCAGAATTTTGGAAAAATTATCTAACTAAATTTGAAAATCACCCTCAAAGATATGTTGCTTTAAGTATTGATTATTCAGGAGTTAACCCTCAAAAAGATGTAATTATGGCTTTTGGAGCGGTTGGAATTGAGAATAATAAAATAAATATTGGTGATTTCTTTGAAGTGGTTCTATTACAATACATTTATCTTCATGAAAATGGACTCTCTAATGAAGCAATTATTGAAAGTAAACAACCAAAATTAGGAGAACGAGAAGCGATTCAGGCTTTTATTGAGTTTTTAGGAAATGCCGTTTTGGTTGGACATAAAATTAATTTATCTATTGATTTAATTAATGCTGCATTAGAAAAAATGAATTGTGGCCGATTAAAAAACGATGCGATTGATATTGAAATTATGTATAAAAAATACAAAGACACCTCTGATAAATCCTATTCTGTGGATGATTTATGCACTGAATTTAATCTACCAATTATCGAAGAAACGGCAATACCAGATTTAGCATACACCATCGCACTTCTGTTTTTAAAACTTAAAAGCAGATTAGGTTTAAAATAAAAAAGGCTGCCTTATTGGGCAGCCCTTTTTATTAATTATCAGTGATTATAATTTTCCTTCTTTAATTTCATCCACGATTTCTGGGTTAAGTAATGTCGAAGTATCTCCAAAATTAGAGAAGTCTCCTTCTGCAATTTTACGTAATATTCTTCGCATAATTTTCCCTGATCTTGTTTTTGGCAATCCTGACACAAATTGGATTTTGTCTAATTTAGCGATAGGTCCTATTTGATCTGATATTAATTGGTTGATTTCTAATTTTAAATTTTCATGATTTCTGTTTTCACCAATTTCTTTAACGATTACAAAGCCATATAAAGCATTTCCTTTTATATCATGGGGAAATCCTACTATTGCACTTTCCGCAACCGCTGGATGCTCGTTGATTGCATCTTCAATTGGTGCAGTTCCTAGATTGTGACCAGAAACAATTATTACATCATCAACTCTACCAGTAATTCTATAATAACCTGTTTCATCTCTTAATGCACCGTCCCCAGTAAAATATTTGCCTGGAAAGGCAGTAAAATAAGTTTCTTTATAGCGTTGGTGATCGCCCCAAATTGTTCTTGCAATTCCAGGCCATGGGAATTTGATACATAAATTTCCAGTAACCTGATTTCCCTCAATTTCATTTCTCTTTTCATTCATCAATACAGGTTGAACTCCCGGTAAGGGCAAAGAAGCATAAGTTGGTTTAGTAGGTGTAACAAATGCCAAAGGGGATATCATAATTCCCCCTGTTTCTGTTTGCCACCAAGTATCAACTACAGGACAACGCTTCCCTCCCACGTGTGCGTTATACCAATGCCAAGCCTCTTCATTTATAGGTTCTCCTACAGATCCAATTACTTTTAATGATTTTAGTGGAAATCGTTGAACATAATCTAAACTCTCTTTTGCCAAAGCTCTAATGGCAGTTGGTGCCGTATAAAATTGAGTTACTTTGTGTTTTTCGATAACTTCCCAAAAACGACTAAAATCAGGATAAGAAGGAATTCCTTCAAAAATAACTGTGGTTGCCCCATTCAATAATGGGCCATATAAAATATAAGAATGTCCGGTAATCCAACCGATATCGGCGGTACACCAAAACACATCATTTTCAACGTAATTGAATACATTTTTAAAAGTATAAGCGGAATAAACCATATAACCAGCTGTGGTGTGAACCATTCCTTTAGGTTTTCCGGTTGATCCTGAAGTATAAAGTATGAATAAAGGATCCTCAGCATCCATAATTTCAGCAACATTATTATCAGAAGCCTCGTCTAATAAAGGCTGAAGCCATTGGTCACGACCCACTTTCATTGAAATATCAGAATTGGTTCTTTTGGTTACCAAAACTTTTTCAACACATGGGCAATTTTCTAATGCTTCATCAATGATACCTTTTAAATCGATGGTTTTGTTTCCACGATAACCACCATCAGATGTAATCACCATTTTACATTCACTATCGTTAATTCTTACCGCTACTGCAGCTGCTGAAAAACCTGCAAAAACAACCGAATGAATTGCTCCAATTCTAGCACATGCTAAGGTGGCAACTGCCAATTCTGGAATCATTGGTAAATAAATACAAACGCGATCTCCCTTCTCGATTCCTTGCTCTCTTAGCACATTGGCAAATTTTGAAACTCGTTCGTGCAATTCATTGTAAGAAATATGCTTGGCTTCTTCACTTGGATCATTGGGTTCAAATATTATAGCTGTTTTTTCTCCTTTTCGAACTAAATGACGATCAATACAGTTTTTTACAATATTCACTTTAGCACCAACAAACCATTCAATTTTAGCAGTAGCCATATCAAATTCAATGACTTTTTCCCATTCCTGATACCATGTGAAATTCTCTGATGCCACTTTTCCCCAAAACTTTCTAGGTTCACGGATTGATTTATTGTAATGTTTAAAATATTGCTCTAAATTGTCTATTTTATAGTAACTCATAATTTCTGTATTTAACCCAATTTTACACCCAAATATAAAAAATTGTTAAGCAAGATAAATGCTATTTTTTTTCTTTTATGAATTTGTAATCATTATTATTAATTAAAATCATT
>CALPMA020000128.1 GCA_943324545.2 Chitinophaga pinensis | reverse complement strand
TTGTAGTTAGGTAAAAATAAAAAAAGCCCCGAAATTTCGAGGCATAAATTTATTGTATTTCTATGTCAAATTGTGTTAATGATTTGAATTGTTGTAATCTGGCATTTACCTCATCGCTTTTAAGCCCCACCATTCTTTCTGTTCCAAATTTCTCCACACAAAAAGAAGCTAAATTGGAACCGTAGATAATCGCGCTTTTCATATTTTCAAAAGTCACATTTTCACTTTGTGTAATAAATCCTGTAAATCCTCCAGCAAATGTATCTCCTGCTCCTGTAGGATCAAAAACTTCTTCTAATGGCAATGCTGGTGCAAAGAAAACGTCTTTATTATGAAACAATAATGCTCCGTGCTCTCCTTTTTTAATTACCACATATTTAGGCCCCATGGTGTGAATTTTTGCCGCCGCTTTCACTAATGAATATTCCCCTGACAATTGTCGTGCTTCTTCATCGTTAATTGTAATTACGTCAACCCGTTTTATTACATTTAGTAAGTCCTCAAGAGCGCAGTCCATCCAGAAATTCATAGTGTCTAAAACAACCAATTTTGGTTTTACTTCCATTTGGTCTAAAACACTGCTTTGTACTAATGGATGTAAGTTTCCTAACATCACCACGTCGGCATTTTTAAAATTTTGAGGTACTTTAGGTTGAAAATCAGCCAATACATTTAACTGAGTGTCAAGGGTATCTCTTGAATTTAAATCGTTGTGATAACGGCCACTCCAAAAGAATGTTTTTCCCCCTTTAACTACTTCAAGACCTGAAATATCAATATTTCTGTCGGATAATAAATTTAAATATTCTTGAGGAAAATCGTCGCCAACAACAGAAACTATTGCAGATTGTAGGTTAAAATGAGAAGCAGAAAGCCCAATGTAGGTTCCGGCACCGCCTAAAATTTTATCTGTTTTCCCAAATGGAGTTTCAATTGCGTCGAAAGCCACGGTTCCAACAATCAATAATTTATTCATGTTATGAAGTTCTAATTAAAGGGCAAAGATAAGTTTTTTGTTGCAGAGTTGCAAAGGGAAATTGGCGCAAAATAATCACAAAAAATGCCTCACGTTGGTGAGGCATTTTGGGAATATTATAGTTCTTTATTTTACTGTTTAATAATTCTCACTGATTTATTTGAATTTGCACCTTTAAAATTTAGTATATACAAACCGCTTTGCAATGAACTCAAATCTAATTCTTTTTCATCAAGTATAGAATTAAAGCTTCCTTCACTTATTTTTTGACCAAGCGTATTAAAAATTTCATAGGTTCCAACATAATCTTTAGATGTAATGTAGATTTTTGAAGTTGTAGGGTTAGGATAGACAACAAAATTATTTGAATTATTGAATGTATCAATATTTAAAAACTGATTTATGTATAGCATGCCTGCTAAAGCATTTATTTTGCCCCTACCCCAAGTATTATTTGGTATTGCGGTTCCCGTGCCAGTAAAAGAATCAGTAATAGAAGTGTTTTGTAATATTGTTTTTATTTGAGCTACAGTCAAATTAGGCTTTGCTTGTAACCATAAAGCTATAATTCCTGCAACCAATGGAGCCGACATTGAAGTTCCCTGCATCATACCAAACAACCAATTATTTGTATTATTAGTTAAATAAGAAACAGTTTCTGGACTTGTTAAAACATAATTCGAATCAAATCTGCTAACAGAAGAGGCAATAACATTACCTGGTGCAGAAATATCTGGTTTAAATCTGCCATCTGCAGTTGGTCCTTTACTTGAAAATGAAGCAACACTTCCTAGTGCACCAGGAAAATCAATCGAAGGCAAAGGTCCATTATTAATAGTAGTACCATTAAAAGCAGTGTAAGTATTTTTAGAAGTATAAGCTCCAACACTAATAATTGAATTACCCGTACCACCAACTTCGCCAACAGTCATGTTGGTATCGCCATTTTGGACAGGACTTGTATAAGTTAAATTATTAAATGTACAATCATTACACCAAGAATTGACAGTTCCGTCGGAATCTATAAAATCCAAAGAAATATATTTAAAACTATCGTCTTGCGCAGAATTATTAATAATTAATTTAACATGTGGTTTATTATTTAGGGCGTTTACTTTCTCATAAGATACCATTACTGTACATAAATCTGGAACAAAAATATCATCATCATAAAGATTATAATTTAAAGTGGTAGTGGTACTTGTACCAGATAATGTACTAATATATGGCGTATAATCTTCATATGAATTATTGTTTGTGTTTTTAATATTCACAGCAACTTTAAAATTTTTCCCAACTTCTCCCCATATATCTATTGTACTAGTTCCAGCTGAGCTTGCGCCAAACTTTACAAAACTTTCCAAAGTATTTGAGCTTGCAGAAAATGTTTTCCCAAGATGAAGCAAATTACTTCCTTCATTTCCTGCTGAACCTACTAATAATTTACCAGGACCTACCAAATTATTACACATAGAGTCAAAATTAGAAAAACCATCATGTGGACCAACATGAGTTCCTTGAGAAATATTTATTACTGCAGGTTTGCCTTGCACCGTTGCTTGCTGAAATATATAAGAAATTCCATCTAAGGCTCCTTGATCAGTACCAGCAGATACTAAAACAATTTCTGAGTCATATGCAACACCTCTTAAAGCAGTATTTGCAGAAATCCCACCACTTCCTGCAGCAATTCCAGCCACATGAGTTCCGTGTGATTCATTAATTTGATCTCTCATCCTGTTTAAAATTTCTGTTGGACCAACATAATACGAACCATAAGGAGCAGGAGCAGTTGTAATTCCGTATTGTTCCCAAACTTTTGAAATCCTAGTTTGTTGTGTATTTAGATTTCTAAAATTAGGATGTGTATAATCAAAACCACCATCTATTACTCCAACTATTACTCCATTTCCAGTATATGCCTGTGGTAAACCTGTCCCAGCATGAACCTGATTAACATTTGTTAATATTCTAGCACTATCCATTGTTGAATGTACTTTTTCTGCAATTTCTACAGAAACAATTCCTTCTACTTCAAACAAACTTTCAAGAGTATTAATAGGAATTAGAGCTGTAAAGAAATTTCCTGCTTCTGTATTTAATTTAACTCCTAAACTTTCTACATTATTTTTTTGAAAAGTTTCGGTATCGATTTTTAAAAATGCTCCAACATATAAATTGTTGTCTATTTCATTCAATGAATATCTATTTTTTAAATACTCTATATCCTTGTTTTGTTTTAAATCCATAATTAAAAAGGAAGTGTTTAATGCGCAATTTTGTGGTCGCTCATAAACAAAAGTTGGCTCTGTTGGTTTTCCAGATTTTTTTAATTCTTCGAAATTTTGAGAATACAAACTTAAGCTTAATAATAGCATAAGTAAATTTAGTGATTTGGTGATTTTATTTTTCATATTTGTTGTTTTAATTCATAGTTGTTTAATAGTTTTTCTATTGACATATTGCCTAAAGATTCTCCAATATTCCAAGAATAGGAACAATTAATAATCTCTTTTCCGTTATCATTAATGATTACTAATGAATGTATTGTTATTTCTTTCTTAACTCCAAACATATCAGATACTTTAGCAATCATCTGTTTTCCTTCGTATTTATTTTTTAATTCTTTTAATTTTTTCATATACTAAAATTAAATTCCCCTACTCATATAACTTTTCGGTTCCGCTCTGTTTTATTGTTTCTGGCTCCAAAAATTAAGATTTATATCCTAATTGTTGAAAACAACTTGCTTTATTAAAAACAATCTCTGTCAAATATACTAGAATTTTTATATTAAACAACTAATCTACAACAACTTCGCCTCCTCTTTCTCATAAAAAGCATCTACTGAAAGTGTTTTTTGCATGGATGCCATAACGGCCAATTCGTCGCAACGCTCATTTTGAGGATGATTATTATGGCCTTTTATCCATTTAAAATCAACTTGGTGTTTTCGGTAAACAATAAGAAAGCGTTTCCACAAATCGGGATTTTTCTTGCCCACAAATCCTTTTTTCTCCCAACCAAAAACCCATTTTTTCAAAACAGAATCTACCACATATTTAGAATCAGAAACGACTAAAACTATGGTACTTTCTGTTTTTAATTTTTCTAACCCTACTATCACTCCCAACAATTCCATTCTGTTATTGGTAGTATGTCTAAATCCTTCAAAAAATTCCTTGCGGTAGGGTTTTCCAACCCATTCCATAACAATGCCATAACCTCCTGGGCCTGGATTGCCTTTTGCAGCGCCATCGGTATAAATATGTACTTGGTGTTCCATTTATTGATTTAAAATTTTTTCAATAATTAATGGAAAATGAGTTTGTTCGAGTTTGTGAATTTTTTGGGCTACCTCTTCTGGCGATTCTTTTCCAGATAAAGCTACTATTTCTTGAAAAATGATGTTTCCTTCATCATAATTCTCATTTACATAATGAATGGTTATCCCTGTTTCTGAATCTTTATTGTCAACTACAGCGCGGTGTACATGCATTCCATACATTCCTTTGCCTCCGTATTTGGGTAAAAGTGCGGGATGGATATTAATAACTTTATTTGGAAAAGCTTCGATGCAATTACTTGGAAATTTTAATAAAAAGCCTGCCAAAACGATTAAGTCAGGTTGAATTTTGTTTAATTCCTTCAGTACAACATCCGAATTAAAATCATCTTTGGAGAAAATTTTAGTTGGAACCTCTAAATTTTGAGCTTTCTCTAAAACTTTTGCATTGGCATTATTAGAAAAAATATAAAATTGAGGTGATTTTAAGGGGTTATTAAAGTGAAGTACAATGTTTTGGGCGTTAGTCCCCGAACCAGAAGCAAAAATGACTATTTTTTTCATGTTGTACTGTTTAATTTGACACAAAAAAAAGAATAAAAAACGATAAATAATAGAAAATTAGCGTCTTTATTAAAATAATTTTTTAATTTCGCCCCTTATTTATTAACTAATGCGTGGAATTAAAATAAAGTTTTTTATTTTTGCCATCAATTAAATTTTAAAATTAAAGATTATGTCAGACATTGCATCAAGAGTAAAAGCGATTATCGTAGACAAATTAGGCGTTG
>CALPMA020000127.1 GCA_943324545.2 Chitinophaga pinensis | reverse complement strand
TATTTTTTTCATATGAGATTAGTTTTAAACAAAAATAGGGAGTTTATAATTAATAAAATATATTTTATTGCAAAGTAAATTTTATAAATTAAAATTGATTCCCAAAATGATATTCCTTCCAATATTTTGAATACCATCATTTTTTAATCTTGACAAATGAGCAACATAATTTTTGTTAAACAGATTGTTTCCATTGATAGTAAAGTTAAAATGGGTTTTCCAAATAGTTATTTGCCCCCCAATTCCCAAATTAACCAAAGTATAACCGTCGGTATAAGTTTCAAAACCGCTAACTTTCTTTTGATCGAATGTATTGGAAACGTTCAATGTTGCAAAGCCATCTTTCAACCAATTTTTAATGTTGAATTCTGCTCGCAAGCTGTTATTCCAATTGTTAGCTGGAATAAATGGTAAAAATTCTCCATTTTGTTTTTCGCCAGTTACCGTTTCAAAACTGCTCTCAAAATGCAGCCAATCTAGTGGGTGCGGATGAAAATGAACCCCAAATTCACCGCCATATAATTTAGCATCGGTTTGAAAATAGTTAAATACATTATAACCAGCAATTGTAATTGCCGAAGGATTTAAATAAATATAATTATTGATTTTATTGTAGAAACCGTTTGCAAAAAACTCAAAATGACTGTTTTGGTATTCTAAATTTAAATCGGATTGCATGTTTTGCTCAGTTGATAAATTACTATTTCCTATTTCATATCGATTGGCGCCTTCATGAACTCCATTTGAAGTTAATTCTGCTAAATTCGGAGCACGGAAACCGGATGCTACATTAATTCTCAACTTTAATTCTTTAGTTAAATCAGTTTTGTAACCTAGCGATCCATTAAAACTGTTGTAGTTTTTAGCAACTGCCACAAACGAACCTTCATCCCCAAAAACGCCATAACTTTCAGTATTTATATTTCTATTATCGAAACGAATTCCTGCTTGTAAAACGTTCGTATTCCATTCATAATTTGCCGTTCCAAACACACCAAAATCTTTTGTATTGGCATTAGGGATTAGGTATTCAGTTCCAGAATTTACATTGGTTTGCGCCATACCTTGAATTCCAAAAATAGACTCTAATTTACCCGCTTTTGGCAAATAATATTTCAAATTATAATTTAGAGTATTCAATTTCATTTTTAAATTTGCAACGTCACTATCCTCAAATTCACTTCGGTTGTTGGAGATAAATCCCAAGTCAATATCCAACTTAGATTTGTTGAAAAACAAAGTAGAATTTAAACTTAAAAGATGATTTGTAACGGCTTGTTTTGGATATTCGGGTGTTGAACTTGTAGTTTGTTCGGCAATTCCATTTTCAGGAATTCCTAAATCCAGTTTGTTAAAATTATATCTCAAAACGGTCGACAATATTGAGTTGCTATAACCAATTCCCGTTTTTAAATCAGTTTCATTAAATCTTGTATTTGTAACCCGATTCCCGTCTGCAATTTTATAATCGGAATGAATAGTATTGCTTCCTCTAACTAGATATTTCCAATTTTCAGACGAAGCTTTTGATCCCAAAGTAGTGTTGCTTCCAAGTGTATTTGAGAATAATTTTTGACTAAAATCTCCTTCAAATGTGTTTGATTTTGCAAACTTTTCTGGGTTAAAATAGAGAACCCCGCCCAAAGCATCAGACCCATAAAGTAAAGACGCTGGCCCTTTAATAATTTCAACGCTTTCCACACCGGCATCGTTTAATCCTAATCCGTGCTCGTCGCCAAATTGTTGATTTTCAAGACGAACACCTTGAGAATAAACCAAAACGCGATTGCCGCTTAAACCTCGAATAACAGGTTTTCCAATGGAAGTCCCTGTTGAAATTTGAGAAATACCAGGAAGTGTTTCAAGCCCTTCAATTAAAGTAACCGCACCTTTTTGTTGTAACGATTTAATACTTTCATGATCTACTTTCATTACATTTTGTGATTGTAATTTATGAAATGAAGTGGCAACAATTACTTCGTCCATTTGAAACAAAGTAGGTTCTAAAACCATATCCAATTTATTTTCTCCATTTTGGATTAGGATTGTTTTATTTTGGGATGTAAAACCGAGTAATGTATAGGTAATTTTTATAGTTCCATTAGGAACATTATTAATTGAGTACGCCCCATTTTCATCTGTTTCTGAACTTTTATGAAGTTCCGAAACGAATATATTTACCCCTTTTATAGGGTTATTATCTTTATCTGTAATTTTTCCTGATATTTTATTTTGCGCATTTATAAATGCTGAGAACCCTATGAAAAGGGCAATTAGTATCTTTTTCATCTTTGTGATTTTTAATGTTATAATTTCATTTTCAACCAGCATTTTATTACTGATTTATTTCAGATTATACGTTAAAAACAGGCGGGCCTCGAAGAAGATTTGAATTTTTATTAAAGGTTATAACAACGACAGAATAGTAAAAACTACTCTGCGTTTTAATAACTAATTTTGGGATTTTAAATTCAAAAACAGAAAATGGCGCTGCCGAACTGAAAGCAAATTCACATACAAAACAGTGTTCCAAAGAATGGTGTTGGTGAGTGATTTGGTGTTTCGAAGAACTTTCATGACGACATTCTGCCTCTGCTTTTTCCTTTATAAAGTGGGCATACGAATCGTGTGATTGAAACAATATTGAAAACAATATCGCAATCACTAAAGAAAAATGGAGATGTATTTTATTCTTTTTCAACCTTCGTATTTTTATTATAATAAATCAGCCAATAGCTAATTAAACTAAATGATTTGCCACCAAATATTCTGCAATTTGAACGGTATTTGTAGCCGCGCCTTTTCTTAAATTGTCAGCTACAATCCACATATTTAAAGTATTTTCTTGGCTTTCATCACGACGAATTCTACCCACGAAAACTTCGTCTTTACCTTCCGCATAAATGGGCATTGGATAACTAAAATTGTCAGTGCTATCTTGAACCACAACTCCTGAAGTATTTTGCAAAATAGAACGCACTTCGTTCACGTCGAAATCATTAGAAAACTCGACATTTACTGCTTCACTATGCCCGCCAACAATAGGCACGCGAACAGCAGTTGCGGTTACGTTTATGGAGTTATCACTTAATATTTTTTTAGTTTCACGAACTAATTTCATTTCCTCTTTGGTATAGCCATTGTCTTCAAAACTATCACATTGAGGAATTGCATTTCGGTGAATAGGATATTTATAAGCCATTTCGCCTTGAACTCCAGCATATTCATTTTCCAGTTGTTGAACGGCTTTAACTCCCGTTCCAGTAATTGATTGATAAGTGGAAACGATGACGCGTTTTACATTGTATTTTTTATGCAAAGGCGCTAAAACAAGCACCATTTGAATTGTTGAGCAATTTGGATTTGCAATAATTTTATCTTCTTTTGTTAGCTCTGAAGCATTAATCTCAGGGACAATTAATTTTTTTGTTGGATCCATTCTCCAAGCCGAAGAATTGTCAATTACGGTAGTTCCAGCTGCAGCAAATTTCGGAGCCCATTCTAATGAAGTATCACCACCTGCTGAAAACAATGCGACATCTGCTTTCCTATCTACGGCAGTTTGAAGCCCAACAACCTTGTAAAACTTACCTTTGAATTCCACTTCTTTACCAATAGATTTTTCCGAGGCTACCGGAATTAATTCAGTCACAGGAAAATTTCTTTCGGCTAAAACTTTTAGCATAATTTCTCCAACCATTCCTGTAGCGCCAACAACTGCAATTCTCATATTTTTTTAATTTAAATAAATTTGCTTTGCAAAAGTACATAATCTTCAATTTAAAATAGCAAGCTTAACAAAAAACCAACAATTGTTGTATTTATAACAAAAAAGAACCACGCTCATGGCGTGGTTTAAATTAGAATATATGGTGTAGCGGTATTATTTTTTTAATAAATCTCGAATTTCTGTTAGTAATTCCTCTTGAGTTGGACCTTTCTTTTCTTGATCGTCCTCAATTCCGTTTTTCTTTTTATAAACATTAACTGCTTTAATTACTAAAAATAAAACGAATGAAACTAAAATGAAGTTAATTAACGATGAAATAAAAACACCATATTTCACTCCTCCAAAAGCTACCAATTGATCTATTTCTGTAATTTTTGCCGCCTCTAAAGCTGGTTTTAAAATAAGTGGCGTGATCACATCGTCAATTAAAGAGCTGATAATTTTTCCAAAAGCCGCTCCAATAACTACCCCAATTGCTAATTCAATCACGTTGCCTTTCATCGCAAAGGCCTTAAATTCAGCTATCATTTTCATAAAAATTTTATTTAATTATTCTCTATAAAAAACGCGTTTCACCCTTTGGGAAATGCTGGTTAGAATTTCATATGAAATCGTTCCTAATTTTTCAGCCATAAAACTCACTGTGGGGTTTTCACCAAATAAAACAACTTCATCACCTTCATTGCAATCTATCTCTGATACATCAGCCATCAACATGTCCATGCAAACACTACCTATAATCGTAGCTTTTTGACTCTTTATAGTAACAAATCCGTCTCCATTTCCCCAATGTCTTGAAATTCCGTCGGCATATCCAATAGGAATTGTGGCTATTTTAGACTTTTTTTGAGCTATAAATCGTCTCCCGTAACCCACACTTTCCCCCTCATTAATAATTCTTATCTGAGAAATTATGGATTTTAATGTACCCACATTTTCCAAAAATCGTTGTTCCTTAGGGTCATTTGAAACTCCGTAAAGCCCAATTCCAAGTCGAACCATATCATATTGCGCTTCAGGGAAATTACTAATTCCAGAGGTATTTAATAAATGACGAATTGGAGTTATATTTAATTCAGAAATAATTATTGAAGATAACGTTTCAAATAATTGAATTTGATAAAGAGCAAAATCGCGATTATCCATAGAATCGCTAGTTGCCATGTGTGACAAAATACTTTTTACTTTTACCGTTTTATTATCTTTTAAAATAGAAATTAATGCCTCTATATTTTCTTCTTCAAATCCCAATCGGTGCATTCCTGTATCTAATTTTATATGAATCGGATAATTTTCTAATTGATTGTTTTTTGCTATTTGTAAAAAGGAATT
>CALPMA020000126.1 GCA_943324545.2 Chitinophaga pinensis | reverse complement strand
GAAATGCTTGAATACTTAAAAGAAAATAAAGTTCCTAATAAGCAGTTTTATTACGATACTGTCCATAGATTTGAAAAAGTAGATGAAATGCTAGAGAATATTAAAAGTGAATTAATCTCAATGTAATTATTTAAAATTACCATCTAACTTTAAGTTCAATAACCAACCTATTACCTTCGCTATCAACACTCATTAACACATAAATCTACAGATGCTCCAAGTGAGGAATTTAAGTGAGGAAATGATAGATTTTTTAGTTAGAGATTTTCAAACCCCTATATTTTAAAGGGGTTTACGGCTCTAAAAAATATTAAAGATATTTTCATAACCCTGAGGTCGGGAGTTCAAATCTCCCTCTCGCTACACTATAACCCCTAAATACATTGGTATTTAGGGGTTTTTTATTGAAAATCACTCTTATTAGTGTTTTATGGAGTAAGGAAAAGAGTAAGGAATATTCTATTTTTAATTATAAAATTAATATAGAAAATACATTTTAATATTTTATGAAATATTACCTTTGTATCCGATTTGAAAAAGATACTTGTCATATTACTCACTTTACTCGTTTTTATTCAACCTTTAAGCAAGGTATGGATTTTTGTATCTTTCAAAATAAACCAAGATTATATTGCAAAAAACCTTTGTGAAAACCGTGCTAAACCAATACTAAAATGTAATGGTAAGTGTCAGTTGATGAAAAAACTGAAACAAGCAGACAAAGACGAAGAAAAGCAAACACCGCAGACTATTAAAGAAAAATTAGAGTTGTTGTATTGTCACAATCAGGCAAATTTTAATGTTTCCCAAAAATTTGATTTTGAAGTCAAAAAACAAACGTTTTTTGGTTATAAATTTCAAGATTATTCATCGTATCAATCTACTATTTTTCGTCCTCCAATATTCAATTTGATTTAAAGCAATTCTTTGGTGAGCCAAAGTAATTTTACCACTTGCGTAAAGCAATGTGGCTTATTTGGTATGGCATACACTTATCCAAATAGGCATTATTAATATTAAATCAAATAAATACTAAAATGAATATTAGAGGAATGATTTCGGCAATAGGAATATTGCTAACGAGTACTGCTGTCTATTCACAAACAACCATAGACACCACAAAAACAAAACAATTAGAGGAAGTTTTTATTACAGCAAACCGTTCAGAAACTAAACGTTCAGAAACTCCGGTAGCTATTAGTAAATTAAATGTTAAGGCAATAAATGAAACTAAGGCAACAGCAATGTACGAGATTATTAATAAAATACCAGGTGCCTATATGTCCAATATTGGGAATGAACAACACATGACTGCTATTCGTCAACCAATAACTACGAATGCATATTATTTGTATCTAGAAGATGGTTTACCTATTCGTCCAATGGGAATTTTTAATCACAATGCGTTATTGGAGATCAATCAATTTAATGTAGAAAGTGTAGAAGTAGTGAAAGGACCAGTTTCTTCATTATATGGCCCTGAAGCTGTAGGAGGCGCCATCAACTTGATTTCGGCTAAGCCCTCGTATGATCCAGAATTTAAATTTGGAGTTCAAGCGGATCAATGGGGATACAAACGTATTCAGGCTGCTGCTGGTGCAACGATAGGTAAATTTGGATTTCATATTTCTGGAATTACCTCTGATCAAAAAAATTCTTGGATGACATTTTCAGATTATAAGAAAGACAATATCAACGCACGTTTCGATTATAAATTCAATTCAAAAACGCGTTTAATTAGTAACACTATGTTTGGAAAATACTATTCTGACATGAGCGGTAGTGTCAATGAAGATGCATTTAATAATAGAACTTATACAAGTACAACTGATTTTACTTATCGTAAATCAGATGCTTTAAGAACGCGTTTGACTTTAGAACACGATTGGAATGCATTGGCTAGTACTTCTGTAACAGCATATTTTAGAGACAATAAGCTAGGTCAAAATCCTGCCTATGGAATTAAATGGACTACAGGAAGTTCAACCGCTTCTGGCGAAATCAACTCTAGTGATTTTAAAAGCTATGGTGCTTTGATACAACATACCCAACAATTTGAATTTTTAAAATCAAAAATAGTAGCTGGGGCATTGTATGATTATTCGCCATCGGACTATTGGTCCTATCGAATTAATTTAAGAGCCAATCTAAATCCTGGAGGTTTAACCGTGAATAATTATCAAATTATAGAGGAAAGACCAGATATTAAAAATGCAAATTATACTGCTGACATATACAATTCAGCTGAATTTTTACAATTAGGTTTCAAACCATTTCACAATACAATTGTAACTACAGGTTTACGTTACGATAATATGAAAGTGGCTTACAATAATGCGTTAGACAACGGTACAGGTACTAAAGTGTATGATAAATTAACTTCTAAAATAGGAGTGAATTATAATCCGTTTCAAGTAGCGGGGTTTTATGCTACTATTTCTCAAGGATTTGCTCCTCCAGGAGTTTCAGCTATTTTCAGAACTCGACCTGGTACTGGAGGAACAACAGGTGTTCCTGCAGATTTTTACTATAATTTAGAACCTGCTACATTTGTAAATTATGAGGTTGGAGGTTGGTTATCAATCTTAAATAATAAATTAGGGATTGACTACGCCTTTTATTATTTAGATGGAAAAAATGAATTGCTAAGCGTTAGATTGGCAGACAATAGTACTGATTATCGTTCTGCAGGTGCTACTAGACACAAAGGAATTGAATTTGGGTTCAATTACAAACCAACAGCTGAATTGAGTTTCAGATTTGGAGGTGCCGTTTCTGAACATACATTTATTGACTTTAAAGTTTCTGAAAAACCAACAGATGCTTTACAAGATTTGAATGGTAAAGAAATGCCTTCCGGACCTCGTTGGGTTGGAAATTCAGAACTAAACTATTATCCAAAATGGCTACCTAATTTCAGAACCTCCTTGGAATACCAATTGGTTGGAAGTTATTTTCAAGACCAAATCAATACCGTTAAATATGGTGGGTATAGTATTTTTAATGCTAGATTCGGTTACAAATGGAAATCTATTGAGTTGTTTACGAATGTGTTGAATTTGACGGACAAATTATATGCGTATAACGTAACGAGAGCTAATACAACAACTTCTCAACCAACATATACTGCTGCTGCTCCAAGAACTTTTCTTTTTGGAATACAATATAATTTATCTTTTAAAAAATAAAGTATAATCCAAAAGGCGTGTCCATTTTGATGCGCCTTTAATTTTTAAATTATGAAATCGCCATTAACAACAAGTTTGCGCAAGCAAACACCTATGATTAAAAAGCGAAACATAGGTTACCGCTAATAAATATAATTTAAACATATGAAAAATAAAATATCTAAAAAGAGGGATTCCAAATGGGTAAAAAAACTCAAACAAAAAATTTATACATGGCATAGAACCCTTGGAATTATAACGGTTGTACCGGTTATATTTTGGTGTTTATCTGGTGTGATGCACCCTTTTATGGCACATTTTTTTAAGCCAGAAATTGCTAATGAACGATTAGAAAAACCCACGATCTCACCTGCTAATATCCCTTTATCAATTCAAACAGTATTGGCTAAAAACAATTTGAAACAAATTAAAAATTTCAGAATTGTATCTTTTAACAAAGGCCATTTTTATCAAGTAAAAACTGTTGATAATGTGCTTCACTATTATAACACGGCAAACGCATCCGAATTAGCAAATGGAGATGCAAAATATGCCGAATATTTATCTCGTTACTTTTTGGATGACCAAAAAAGCAAAGTAGTTTCTTCAGAAGTGCTTACTGAATTTGACTCGCAATACAAATACGTGAATCGTTATTTGCCTGTTTATAAATTGAGCTTTAAAAGAGATGATGCGATGCAAGTATATGTTGAAACTTCTTCTAGTAAATTGGCCACATTCAACCCAAAGTCACGTCAGTTTTTCATTTGGTTTTTCGATGTTTTTCATAACTGGTCATTTTTAGATGTAATTACAAATAATACAATTCGCGTTTGGATTATGATTTTATTATTGTCCTTTATTGTGCTTTCTGCCTTGAGTGGAATTGTCATATATGGATTGTTTTGGAAAGTATTCAAAAAGCAAGTTCCTACAACCGAAGCGACAACTAAACTTCGTTTCAATCACAGAAAAATAGGTATTGCTGTTGCTTTTGTTACCCTGACATTTGCATTGAGTGGAGCATATCACGCTTTTTCAAAATTGAAACCAAACAATTTGAGTAGTATGGTTTATGAGCCAACAATTGATGTGGCTAAATTGTCATTAGAAAATAACAAATTAGCTTTAGATTGGTCTGCGTTTTTAAATACTTCAATAATTCAATTAAAGAATGATATTTATTATCAAGTGATTTTGAAAGGTGAGGAAAAGCAAACGAAAACTGTTTACATCAATACTGAAAATGGAACAATAAACAAGAATGCAGAATTAAAGTATGTAGAATTTTTAGCACAACACTTTTCAAATAAATTGAATAAAAAAGCAGCTTGTTGCGACATGCAAGAACCTGAAGAATGTGAATCTTCATCGGATATTTCCAATGCAAAGTTATTTAAAACCAAAACCTTGTATGATTTTGAAAAAAGAGAATATGGATTCGTAAACAAGCGATTGCCAGTGGTTAAATTAGCATACAACAATCCTGAAAAAGTAACTTATTATATTGAACCTACGTCTTCACATTTGGCGGCGGTAATTACCAATTCGGAGCGTTTTGAAGGCTATTCTTTTGCCATTTTTCATAAATTTTTGTTTATGGATTGGGCTGGGAAAGGCATTCGAGATTTGGTAACTGTAATTGCAACAATGGGATTATTAACCGTTTGTATTTTAGGGTTATTATTATTTTTGAAAAATAATAAAGAGTAAAAAGTAAATTAATTATTATTTTAAGGGAAGAGGGATTTTTATTATTAGATTAATTGATATATGATTAAATTCATTTATATTGAAATAATATTTCATTAATTTCTGGAGTAAGGAAATGGAGTAAGGAATTAATAAAAAAAATGATTAAAAATCATCGAAAACCCTTATATTTAAAAGCACTTAAATAGATTTAATTATTTTCATAACCCTGAGGTCG
>CALPMA020000125.1 GCA_943324545.2 Chitinophaga pinensis | reverse complement strand
AGCGTCTGTGGCGTATTCATTGCGTCAACTCAGTACAGGCTACACTGGACCTTTAGTTAGGGTCAAAGTTGGCTCCTCCTTTTACGATGTATATCCAGATGCGAGTACAAAAAAATTTAGTTTAAGTTCTAAGATATCAGCGGCTATCGGGACCTACAATGCGGCGGTTTCTGTAGCTAGTGCGAATGCATTAAGCACCATCATCTCGGGAACAACAGATGCTACGGTAGCGATTTGGTATGATCAAAGTGGTAATGGGGTGCATGTGTTATCGAGTAGCCCGAATGCAAAAATCATAGCGACTGGGAATATGAACACAATGAATGGGCAACCCACCATCAACTTTACTGGTACGAACTCTTATCTAACTTCTTCAACAACCGTCAATTACAGTGCTCAGACACTTGCGACTATCAATACTGTCGCTCAAGACGTGGCCAGTACCAATTACATTTCAGGCATACTTTCAACAGGAGACAATGGAGGTTGGGGTTTGTGTTATGACCCTACCACTACCATTAAAGGCTATTGGGTAGACGCTTCCGGAGGAAATGGTGCATTTTCAAATGAGCTTACTACTGAGCCGAAAATAGTTACTGGCTTTATAGGTATATCGTCTAACTCCTTTATTTATATAAATGGTACGCAAAAAGGGACTAAAGTGGCACAATCCATTGCTAATGGAACCACCGATAGAATTTACGTAGGTTCAAGAGGTAATTTTGGCGGAAGACAATTTGTTGGGAATATTTCCGAGACGATGATGTTTCCCAAAAGCTTAAGTGCGGCTGAACAAGCTGCTTTAGAATCAAGCCAGTCGATTTTTTTAGCCCCTAGCGTAACCATCACCTCCAGTGCCTCGGGAGCGGTATGCGCAGGAACCAACATCACATTCACTACAAACGTAACCGGATTATCAAATCCAACCTATCAATGGACCAAAAATGGAATAGGCATTCCGGGTGCAAATTCTTCTACTTATTCGTCGACTACTTTAAGTAATAATGATCAAATAACTGTTAGAGCCACTCCTTCAAGTGTATCCGCAACTACTGTTACAAGTAATTTAATTGCAAATTTAGATGCAGGTAATAGCAGTAGTTACAATGGATCTGGTAATACTTGGACAGATTTAACTGGAAATGGTAATAACGTTGCTTTAACTAATACTGGGTATTCATCCGTTAATGGGGGAGGTATTGCTTTAAATACCAATGGATATGGTACACAAACTCTAGCAAATTCACCTTTTAATGGTGACTTTACTTGGAGTACAATTTTCAAATACAATGATGGGAATTGGGATTGGATATATAACGTTGGGGGATATAATGGTTTAGTATTAACAGCACTTGGTAAGCCTGCATTAAGCTGGGGAGGTTGGTTTAATAACAAGATTGATGCAGGTGCAGAAGCAGCGCTGACGAATGGCAATTACTACATGTTGACTTTTGTCAGAAGTGGAAATGCGGTATCCTGTTACCTACAAGCGAGCCCTTATGGAGTTGGAAGTAATGTTTCTGGTAATATATCTTTAGTATCTCCACTAATAGGCAAGGGGCCGGGAGGGGAAGCTTGGCAAAACGGTATTGTAAATCTTATATTATTGTATAATAGAGCATTAATACAAAGTGAGATTACTCAAAATTATAACACTTATGCTGCTAGGTTTGGATTTAGTGCTGCAGCCATTTCTTCTAATTCGATAACAGCATCCATCTCAGGATCGGTTCCAACCATTACCGTAAATGGCGACGGCTGTACGAATAAAACTACTTTAACGATCCCTTCTGGGGCAACGACATACGCTTGGTATAAAGACAATGTGGCGATTTCAAGTGCGACAAGTAATAGCTTTACTCCTATTGCGAGTGGAGCATATAAAGTGACGGTAACCAATGGATCTTGTACCAGCACCTCCACTACCACCACCATCAATGAATGCGGAAGAACTGCAGATGGCAGTATGGTCGTAGTGGAAGGGTCGAGCACCTTGATCAGCAGAGATGGCTCCAAAAATACTGGAAAAGGGGTAGACGATCGAGGGAAGTTAGTAACCAAACCTTGGACTTACGGCACGGTTACCACAGCAACAGGAAGAATTTGGTTGGACAGAAATTTGGGTGCATCTAGAGTAGCTATAAGTTCTACGGATACGCAAGCTTATGGAGACTACTACCAATGGGGTAGGCCAGCCGATGGGCATCAATCGAAGTATTTAACGAATAACAATAGCACAGGATTTACCAATACCAGATCAGCGACAGCTGTACCCTCCACTGATTTGTGGATTCAACCCATTGACGGTTCGAATGATTGGTTAAGCACGCCAGACAACACGTTATGGGTAGGCAACAACCCGGCTAATAATCCTTGCCCTGCTGGATTCCGAATCCCAACAGAATCAGAGTGGAATGCTGAAAAAGATAGGTTTAGTTCACAAAATGCAGCAGGGGCATTTGCATCCCCCTTAAAGCTCACGATTCCTGGAATGTTAACGGGGTTTGGTAGTGGAGGAGCGACGTATACTGCAAAAGATAGTTTTGGACAATACCTAACGCAAACCGCCAATTCCAGTGGGGGTGCGAAGTACTTTGGAATTAATGGAAGTAATGCCTGGTTTGATCAAAACTATCACAAATCCCACGGCATGTCCGTGAGATGTATTAAAAATTAAATTGATATATAAACTATGAAAAAACTCATCACCCTCTTATTCCTTTTCTCAGCATTGACTTTCAATGCACAGCGCACTATATTTACTAGTCAAAATAATTATGTGGCGCCACCCTCTTCTCCTGTTTTAGTAACCACAGCAGTAACAGCTATAACTGGAACTACTGCTACAAGTGGTGGAACTATTACTTCTGATGGAGGTGCAACTGTAACCTCAAGAGGTTTAGTTTGGGGCACAAGTCCCGGAGCTTCAACGTTTAATTCAACATCTGGTACTGGCACTGGTACTTTTTCAACAAATTTAACAGGGTTGAATATTTCAACTACCTATTATGTAAGAGCATTTGCTACCAATAGTGTGGCAACTGTTTATGGACCCGAAGTGTCTTTTACTACTATTACGCCACCTCCCCCAGCTGTTGGAGATAGTTATGGTGGTGGTAAAATATTTTACATTTTTCAACCAGGTGATCCTGGTTATGTGGCTGGGCAATACCATGGATTAATTGCAGCACCTTCAGATATACCTTCCAACGCTTATCGAATTTTTATCGGCTGTTATGGAAACGTTGGAACTAGTGCAGCACTAGGAACAGGAGCTGCAAATACTACAACCTTAATAAGTAGTTGTAATGATACTTATAATGCAGCAAAATTGGCTAGAGCGGTAAGAGATGGAGGATATACTGATTGGTACCTACCTAGTAAAGACGAGCTGAATAAATTGTATTTGAATAAAAATTCAGTGGGTAATTTTGCTGATGGAAGTTATTGGTCTTCAACCGAATGTTTAGGATGGGTTGGAGGTGTTTATTATGGGGACTTCTGGCAGGAAGCATATTATCAATGGTTCCACGATGCAGCAGATACATGGTTCTATGGCGTCGCTCCCGGAACTCAGAGTTTTGGTGGTAAGAATTACCAAAAGGGTATTAGAGCAATTAGAACATTTTAAGCAATTATGAAAAAAATTATCACGATATTATTCGTTTTCTCTGCATTAACTTCCAATGCACAGCGCACCATGTTTACTAGTCAAAATAATTATGTGGCGCCACCCTCTCCTCCTGTTTTAGTAACCACAGCAGTAACAGCTATAACTGGAACTACTGCTACAAGTGGTGGAACTATAACATCAGATGGAGGCGCAACGGTAACCTCAAGAGGTTTAGTTTGGGGCACAAGTCCTGGAGCTTCAACGTTTAGTTCAACATCTGGAACTGGTACTGGTACTTTTTCAACAAATTTAACAGGGTTGAATATTTCAACTACCTATTATGTAAGAGCATTTGCTACCAATAGTGTGGCAACTGTTTATGGATCAGAAGTGTCTTTTACTACTATTACACCACCTCCCCCAGCCGCTGGAGATAGTTATGGTGGCGGTAAAATATTTTACATTTTTCAACCAGGAGATCCTGGTTATGTGGCTGGGCAATACCATGGATTAATTGCAGCCACTTCAGATACTCAAGGTTATCGCGTTTTTGGCTGTAGGGGGTGGCCAGCTGGAACTAGTACAGCTCTTGGAACTGGAGCTGCAAATACTACAACCTTACTAGGTTGTTGGGAGACTAATTTTGCAGCAAAATTGGCGAGAGCGGTAAGAGATGGAGGATATTCTGATTGGTACCTACCGAGTAAAGATGAGCTGAATAAGTTGTATATAAATAAAAATATAGTGGGTAATTTTATTGAAACACATTATTGGTCTTCAAGTGAGAGTGACTCGAATTATGCTATTTTTCAAAATTTCGGAACTGGTGCTCAAAGTAATAGTGATAAGAATGCCCAAAAGGGTATTAGAGCCATTAGAACATTCTAAGCAATAAATAATGAAAAACCTACTCACCATATTATTCATCTTCTCCGCATTCATCTCCAATGCGCAGCGTACTATGTTTGGGAGTAATAATAATTATGTGGCGCCTGAACTACCGATTCAAACACCTACAACTATTATTAATAACACTAGCGGATTGGTACTTTACTTGGACGCCAGTAATCCATTAAGTTACTCCGGTTCTGGAACTACTTGGTTGGATATCAGTGGAAGTAATAATCATATTTATTGGTCTACGCCTTCTCCACAATTTATTATCGATAATGGCATCAAGGTAATTAAAACTACCAATGCAATTAATCCGTTAAGAGCGATGGCTTCCACAACTTACAACAATTTACCGTTAGGAAATAGTCCTTACACTGCAATTGCCTTTTTTAAACCAAATACAACCACCGCTCCCCGATTTCTATTGAGTGTTGGACCAGGAGATAATTCTTGTGGAGGGACCCAAATACACCCGCTTTGTATTGGAGCTGGAGGTAAATATTCTGGAGGTTCTTGCGGAGGATTGGGAACTTGGTCAAATTCATCTGGGGTTGCGCCGGCTTCAACTTCCTATGTTTGCGTAGCTACTACTTATGGAAATAGCACAGAAAAAATATATGTGAATGGAAATTTAGATAAATCAGCTTCATTAAATAATAATATTCCAAATACTGCTGCCAATAAAGTGTGT
>CALPMA020000124.1 GCA_943324545.2 Chitinophaga pinensis | reverse complement strand
TGAAAAGCATATTTATTTGCATTCAACTTATTAATCCTTAAATCTAAATTAGTGGTTGTATCTCCTACAGCAATAGGGTAAACCTTATTATTTGAATCAAAAGAAAAAACAAAATCGTTTCCAGAAGTCTGGTTTCCATCTGTAATTAAAACTGTCGGAAAAACAAGATTTTTATTTATGTTTTTACTATTTATTGCAACTTGATCAATAATAGTTTGGGATCCTATAAAATTAAATTTATCGGTACTTTCAAAATCGGAATCAAATCGATACGATTGAATATCAAATTTATCTTTAAGCTCAGTATTTGAAGTTAATTTATCATATAATTCTAAAGTAGTTTTTGTTGCTTTCAAATTTGATATAGAGCTTGAATTATCAACAGCAATAACCAAAGGGGATTTAACAATTTCCAGCGTTTTATTAGAGATAATTGGGTTTATCAATAAAAGTAAAACGCAAAACACAGTTATAAAACGAAATAAAGCTAAAATTAAATGTACTTTTAATTTAATTTTAGCTTTATAATAATAGTTAAAATAGGAGTAAACACCAGCTATTAATAAGGATAAAATAATTAATAGAACGGTATTTGTTGTCATTTATATATATTGGATAATTATAATTTTAAGTAAGCATTCCTCCACAAACATTCAATACTTGCCCTGTTACAAATGAGCTCATATCGGATGCAAAAAACAAACAAGCATTAGCTACATCTTCAGTAGATCCTCCGCGTTTCAATGGAATTCCTTCTCTCCATCCCTTAACTACCTCTTCATTTAATTTTGCTGTCATTTCAGTTTCAATAAAACCAGGAGCAATTACATTACAACGAATATTTCGTGATCCTAACTCTAATGCAACCGATTTTGAAAATCCAATAACCCCAGCTTTTGATGCAGAATAATTTGTTTGACCTGCGTTTCCTTTTACCCCAACTACGCTACTCATGTTGATTATTGAACCCGAGCGTTGTTTCAAAAATGTTTTTTGAATGGCTTTGGTCATGTTAAAAACGGACTTTAAATTCACATCAATTACTTTGTCAAAATCTTCCTCAGACATACGCATCAGAAGGTTGTCTTTTGTAATTCCGGCATTGTTAATAAGTACATCTACCGTATCAAAATCTCCCAAAACAGCATCCACAAAAGCTTGAGCTTCATCAAAATTAGAGGCATCCGATTGATATCCTTTTGCTTTTACTCCCATTTCATTTAGTTCTTTTTCCAAAGCTTGAGCTGACTCAACAGAGGAGCTATATGTAAATGCAATGTTTGCACCGTTTTTAGCGAAAATTTCAGCAATTCCTTTACCAATTCCTCGACTAGCACCAGTAATAATGGCAGTTTTACCTTGTAATAATTTCATATCTAAATTTTTATTATTTTGAAGCTATTTCCTGCTGACATTAGATTCCTCGCTAAAAAGCTTGGGATTTTTTCTTCCATCAGGGCTATAAATATTCGTTCAAATATATGACAATTCCCTTTTTAAAAAAAATTCAAACCAAAATTCAAACCACACTATTAATAAACAATTAATTTTCATAGTATTGCAAAATGGCATTAGATAAAATAGATTTCGAAAAATTATACAATCAATACAGTGTGTTGGTTTATAATTTAGCGCTAAATTATCTACAAAATATTGAAGATGCTGAAGAAATTACTCAAGATGTATTTATTCAAATAAACAAATCTCTAGATAAATTCCAAGAAAAATCCTCCTTAAAAACTTGGATCTACCGAATTACAATCAACAAATGCTTGGATTATATAAAACATAAAAATAGTAATAAACGATTTTTTATATTTGGGAAAAAGAGTCAAAATGAATTTGAAATTAGTAATGCTTCCAATTTTGAACACCCAGGAATTTTATTGGAAAATAAAGAAAAAGCAAAAGTACTTTTTGAAATTATCAATCAATTAGGTGAAAATCAAAAAACAGCTTTTCTGCTTTCAAAGGTCGATGGATTGAGTAATCCTGAAATTGCTGAAATTATGAATTTGAGTATTCCATCTGTTGAATCCTTAATTTTTAGAGCAAAAACAACCCTAAAAGAAAAAATTTCAAACAAATTTGAAGAATATCGCAAGAATAATAATTAATGTTCGTCTAAATAATTATGAAAGCTGAAAATTGGACCTTCAAAATAATGGAAAGCACCAACGGAATGGTTAAAGTTCTTCCGAATAAATTGCTTTTCGATAAAATTCAAAACAAAATCAATTTAGAAAATAAAGTTTCAAGTAAATGGATTTTTGTTGCTGCAGCTACTTTTGCTCTTTTAATTTCAATTAATATTAAATTATTAAAATCAAATTTAGCTAAAACAAATACGCAAACAGAAACGGTTATTTCAACTATTTCAAATACGAATCAATTATACTAAAAATGGATAAGATAAAATTATTAACCTATTCAGTTATCGGGCTTGTACTATTAAATATAGGAATAATTGGTTTTCTATATACATCAAGACCAAATTCTAATCAGGATGAAAATAGAAGAAGACCTAAAGATATAATTATTGAAAAGTTGCATTTTGATGCCAACCAGATTCAAAAATATGAGGATATTATTAAAGTATATAGAAATACAATAGATTCATTAAATAATAATACTAGAGAAATCAAAGCCGTTTTATACACACAATTGAAACAGCCAATTGTGAATAATAAAGTTAAAGATAGTTTAATCCAAATGACATTGGTAAACCAAAAAAGAATTGAAGAGGCAAATTTCAAGCATTTCCAAGATATTAAAAACTTATGTACTAATTCACAAATTGAAGCTTATAATTCATTAACAGAGGAATTAGAAAAATTATTTTCAAATCAAAACCGAAGACCTCGTCCTGAATTTAGACATCCTACAAGACCAGATTTTGATAATAACAATAAAGAAAATAAGGTCGAATCAAATTTTACTCCTCCGCCTCCTCTACCTATGGATGAGCGCCGACCACCACCACCGCCTAGAGATGGAGATCATCCACGAGGACCGAGAGAAGGAAATAGACCGCCGCCACCACACTGGGGTGAAGATGGACCTGGAAAACCTGGTGATGAAAATCGTCCTCCACCTCCACCAAGTGACATAGATGAGAAGTAAATTATTAAATATTTTTGTTTTAATCTTTTTTTTTCAATGTATATATTCACAAGAAAAAAAAGACAATTTCATGTTGCGATTTAAAATTAAATATGAAAACGAATCGCTGATTCAAAACAAGAAATATATATCCTCTTTAAATGACACATTACAATTAGAAACTTTTCGTTTTTATATTTCAGGTATTAAATTAATACTCAAAGACAACTCCGAGATTTTAGAGGAAAATAGCTATCACTTAATAGATATTGAAGATCCCAATTCTCAAATAATTTATTTTCTAAAAAAATCTAATTTAGAAATTAAAAAAGTTGTTTTTTCATTGGGAATAGATAGTACAGCTAGTATTTCAGGTGCTTTGTCTGGAGATTTAGATCCAACTAAAGGGATGTATTGGGCATGGCAAAGTGGTTATATCAACTTTAAAATTGAAGGAAAAAGTTCCAGTTGTAAAACAAGAAATAATGCATTTCAATTTCACGTTGGTGGCTATCAAAAACCAAATTATTCAATTAGAACCATTGAATTAGAATCAAAAAATTCTATTTTTGATATAAATGTAGATCTTGCTAAATTATTTAATCAAATAAATTTATCAGAAATAAACAGTATTATGATTCCTGGCTCAAAAGCAATGGATGTTGCAGATAAATCAAAATCAATGTTTTCTGTTTCAGAATCTTTACCTAATGAAAAGTAAATTCAGACTATTTTTAATAATTTTAAGTGTTCTTATTTTCTCACTCGCTTTTACTTTTTTAAGGCCTACTCCACTTTATTTTAAAATTCCAACAGGTTGGCCTAAACCTAATTATGATTTCTCAAAAAACCCACTATCAGAAGAAGGATTTCAGTTGGGGAGACAACTATTCTACGATCCTATTTTATCAAAAGACTCCACTATTTCTTGCGCAAGCTGCCACCTACAAGCAACTGGATTTACCCATGTAGATCATTCTCTAAGTCATGGAATAGATGGTAAAATTGGAACTAGGAATTCAATGACTATGATGAATTTAGCTTGGTCAAAAACTTTTATGTGGGATGGCGGGGTCAATCATTTAGACGTTCAAGCATTGAATCCTATTACTAGTTCTGTTGAAATGAATGAAACACTGAAAAATGTTATTTTAAAACTTCAAAAAAGTGACAAATACAAATCGTTGTTCTTAGCTGCATTTGGCGATGAAAATATCACGGGACAGCGCGTTTTAAAAGCACTTTCCCAATTTGAATTAATGCTAGTTTCCTCCAATTCAAAATACGATAAAGTAATGCGAAAAGATGCTTTATTTACTGATCAAGAGCAAAGAGGATATCAATTATTTAAAACTAATTGCGCTTCTTGTCATTCAGAACCCTTATTTACAAATGGAAAATATGAAAATAATGGCATTCCGCTAGATACTACTTTAAACGATATTGGAAGACAGCGGATTACTGAAAAATCAGAAGATTACTTAAAATTTAAAGTTCCTACTTTACGTAATATCCAATTTACAAATCCCTATATGCACGATGGACGATTTTTAAAATTAACAGAAGTTATCAAACATTATAATTCAATAGAAAAAAATACAAACCTACCAAAACAGCTGCAAAAACCAATGAATCTATCTGATAATGAAAGAGTTGATCTTGTAGCTTTCTTACTAACATTAACTGACAATGAATTTTTGTTTAACAAACGCTTTTCCTATCCAAGATAAATATAAATAATTAGTGCAAGAATTAAATAACAATTTCGTCTAAAAAATAAATCCAATTACAATGAAAAAAATAGTTTTAGTCTTGATTATCGCATTGACATCAAATGAAATTAATGCACAATATTCAAATATGACAATGCCTCAGGCACTATATGGTTCAACATTCAATTTAAATATCCATGAATCTACCAAACAATTAGTTGCTGGAAATCAAACCATTACAGGTTCTATTAATAATGAAACTTTTTGGGGTCCAACATTATTTATTAATAAAGGAGATTTAGTGCATATGAATGTTACCAATAATTTAAATGAATCTACTACTTTACATTGGCACGGAATGCATTTACCCGCAGTGATGGATGGTGGGCC
>CALPMA020000123.1 GCA_943324545.2 Chitinophaga pinensis | reverse complement strand
GTTTTATAATCGGGAATTTCGTCGTTAGTTAAGTAATCGTCAATATTGATATCATCGGCTTCAATTCGATCATTTTCGGCATCATCATAATCGTCATAGTCTTCATTTTCAAACTCATCCGCTTCATAATTATCTTCGACACCTGTTTCTAAGGCTGGATTTTCATTCATTTCCTCCATTAAACGTTGCTCAAAAGCTTGCGTAGGCAATTGAATTAACTTCATCAACTGAATTTGTTGTGGAGATAATTTTTGAGATAACTTTAAACTTAGAAATTGTTTTTGCATTTAATTTAATTTGGTTATTGGTTATTTGGTTATTCGTTGATCAAATTTACATATAACCAAATCCACAAATTAACTATTTAGAATTCTGCACTTCCAGGAGTTCTTGGGAAAGGTATTACGTCGCGAATATTCGTCATACCCGTTACAAACAGCACCAATCTTTCAAAACCAAGTCCAAATCCAGAATGTACGGCGCTACCAAATCTTCGGGTATCCAAGTACCACCATAATTCTTCTTCGTCTATTCCTAGCGCTTTCATTTTTTCGACCAATACATCGTAGCGCTCTTCTCTTTGCGATCCACCAACGATTTCTCCAATTCCAGGGAACAAAATATCCATGGCCCGAACCGTTTTTCCATCTTCATTCAATCGCATGTAAAACGCCTTAATATTTGCAGGGTAATCGTAAAGAATTACAGGGCATTTAAAGTGTTTTTCCACTAAATAACGCTCGTGCTCCGATTGTAAATCAGCACCCCATTCTTCAATAATATAATTGAATTTCTTATTTTTATTCGGCTTGCTATTTCTTAAAATATCAATCGCTTCAGTATAAGAAACGCGTTTGAAATTGTTTTCTAAAACAAAGTTTAATTTTTCTAAAAGCGGCATTTCACTGCGTTCCGCTTGCGGTTTTACTTTCTCCTCATCGATTAAACGGCCTTCAAGAAATTTCAAATCGTCCTGGCATTTATCCATCGTGTATTTAATCACATACTGAATAAAATCTTCCGCCAAGTCCATGTTGTCATTCAAATCATTGAACGCCACTTCCGGCTCAATCATCCAAAACTCGGCCAAATGACGCGACGTATTGGAATTTTCAGCACGAAATGTAGGCCCAAAAGTATACACCTGACCCAAAGCCATCGCAAAGGTTTCTGCTTCCAATTGGCCCGAAACCGTTAAGTTGGTTTCTTTACCAAAAAAGTCTTCTTTATAATTTATTTTTCCGTCGTCTGTTTTTGGGGTATTTTCAAATGGTAAAGCCGTAACCTTAAACATTTCTCCAGCGCCTTCCGCATCCGATCCTGTAATAATTGGGGTGTTTACATATACAAAACCGTTGTTTTGAAAATAATTATGAACCGCAAATGACAATACCGAACGCACTCTCATAATCGCACCAAAAGCATTGGTTCGCACTCTTAAATGCGCATTCTCACGCAAAAATTCAAGAGAATGTTTCTTGGGTTGCATTGGGAATTTTTCCGCATCCGAGTCGCCTAAGATTTCAAGTTTTATAACTTGAATTTCAAATTTTTGTCCCGCACCTTGGCTTTTCACTAAAGTACCCGTTACCGAAACCGCCGCTCCAGTAGTAATTCTCTTTAAGGTTTCCTCTGGGGTATTTTCAAAATCAACTACACACTGAATATTATTTATAGTCGAACCGTCATTTAACGCAATAAACTGATTGTTTCTAAACGTGCGTACCCATCCTTTGGCATTCACTTCCTGCAACGTTTGGGTACTATTCAATAAATCTTTAACCTTGGTATGTTTCATCTTGAAAATCTAATAATATTAAAATAAACCTAATAATAGATGCAAATATAATGGATTTCGACCAATTTTCCTCTTCAAGAAACACCGATTTACTTTGATGTTAATTTTTACTATGAAAATGAAAATAATGTCATTTTTTAATAGTTGACATCTTTTTTCAATATGTCCAACTAGATTGGAGAAATTACATTTGGTGAATATTATATTATTATTTATTGATGAGTCTGTCTTTTAAGACCTATTAATAAAGTTGCAAGAAGTCTTATGACCGACGTCAGGGTAAAATTTCAACGTTCAGCCTACGAAATGGCTTATTACACAAACGAAATAACTCTTGAAAAAAGAAAGTGAGTTAACATGTGGCAGGCAGAAATTCCATATTGGAGAAAAACGCAAAAAATCTTTGACTGCCTAAAAGTTCCAGAAGAACTTGCAAAGATCCAAGCAAAATAAATTAAATAAGATGAAAAAAGTATTCTTCGGATTAATCGCCACAGTTGTATTTTCAGTTAGTGGATTTGCAACTAATGTTGACAATTTCACTATCCTGAAACAAGAAATTACCAGTATTTCCATTGATGGAAAATCCTATTCTCCTCTTGAATTTAGCACATTAAGCACTGAATTTTTGAAAACAGCAAAGCCTTGTACAGTAACTACTTTAATTCAATTCAGCGTAAATGGGATACCTTTTGAAATTCCAATAACAAAAACCTTTGAGGCTTCCTGGTGGGCTTGTTTGCTTGCTAAAGTTGCCGCTTTTTTAGCTAGTATTTGGACTCCAAGTTTATAATAATTAATACCTACGAGTAGCTTATTCAAGCTACTCGTATTTTTATAACCATTAAATAATAATTAAATGAAAATATATTTAATTTTTCTATTTTTTTTAAGTTTTTCTTTAACATTTTCACAATCCCAGAATGGAGAGGTAACCTACATCTTTTTTGCATATGGCTCTAAAAAAGAAGTAAAATTGAGGTTCAATAATAATGAAAGTATTTTTACTATAAAAAACGACCAATTGAATAAAAAAAGGGTGGAGGTTACTACTGATGAAGAAAAATCAAAAGTTGATCTTTATTTTAACTTTGATGTAAATATCCCTAATAACTTAGGGATGCTAACAGACATTAAGAACAATTGTATAATTGATCATAAATTTCTTCCAATCGACTTTACGGCCATCAAATTTGACACTTTATTTGTGAAAGACACGGCAGGAATAATATCTTGGGAATTACTCAATGAAACTAAAAAAATTAATTCATTTAATTGTCAAAAAGCGAGAGGAAATTTCAGAGGGCGAATCTATACGGTTTGGTTTACCAATGATATCCCTGTTAGTTTGGGACCATGGAAACTAAATGGGCTTCCAGGCCTTATTTTAGAAGCGACTGATTCTTTAAATCAATTTCAATTTTTTGCAGAAAAAGTAGAATTACAAATGAAAGTAAATATTATAAATACTGAAGGGTTTTTAAATCAAAACTATATAACACCCGTTGAGGAGAGAAAAAAATATATATCATTTGTCGAGTTAATGTATAATGAAATTTCTACGAAAATAGATACTTCTTTGCCAAGAGGAGTTGTTTCTACAATCAATAATGCTAATGCAAAATTAGTAAATGAAAATAATTTAATTGAAATTAATTTTAATGATATTAAATTAAAATAAGAGTTAAATCAATATAAAAGTGAATCGGTTAAATTAAAAACAAACACCTATGGAGAAATTGAAAGGCAGTAAAAGAGCATTGTTATTCTGGTTATTATTCGGGACTATTTATAGCTATGGACAATCCCAGAATGGAGAGGTAAACTATACTTTTTTTGCTAACGGCGCTAAAAAAGAAGCAAAATTGAGGTTCAATAATAGTGAAAGTATTTTCACCATAAAAAATGACTTACTTAATAATAAAAAGGTGGAGGTTACTGCAGATGAAGAAGAATCAAAAATTAATATTTCTGTAAATTTATGGAAAGATATACCCGATGACTTAGGGATGCTAACCAATATTAAGGACAATTGTATAATTGATCATAAATTTCTTCCAATTGACTTCGCAGCCATCAAATTTGACACTTTATTTGTTAAAGACACGGCAAGAATAATCTCATGGGAGCTACTCAATGAAACTAAAAACATTAATTCATTTAACTGTCAAAAAGCACGGGGAAATTTCAGAGGCCGAACGTATTCTGTATGGTTTACTAATGACATTCCTATTAGTTTGGGACCTTGGAAACTAAATGGACTCCCGGGACTTATTTTAGAAGCGACAGATTCTTTAAATCAGTTTCAATTTTATGCTGAAAAAATAGAACTGCAAATCGAAATAAATAAATTTGAAACTATAGGTTTTTTCAATCAAATCTATATAACCCCAATAATAGAAAGGTCTAAATTTCTTATACTTATGGAATTAATAAATAAAGAAGTTAACGCAAAAATAGAATCTTCTTTGCCGAGAGGAGTCATTTCTACTACTAATAAAACCAGTTCTAAAATAGTAGAAGACAATAATTTTTTGGAAATTAATTTTGATGATATTAAATAAAAAAAGAATAGTGGTTTTGTTTGTTTTGATGTTTAATGTTTCTTACGCTCAAACTATAATTAGTGGAGTAGTGAAAGATGTAGAATTGAATGTAATTTCAAATTGTAATGTAGTGTTGAAAGACCCAACTAACAAGCTGATTATTACTTTTACACATTCACAAGAGAATGGAACTTTCAAATTCAATACCAATAAAACCGGAAAATTCTTCCTGGTATTTTCGGCATTTAACTATGCTCCTAAAACATTTGAGATCGAAATTACCCCCGATGCAAAAGTGATTGAAAAAAATGCAGTTTTAACTTCTAAATCATTAGAGTTAAGAGAAGTTATTGTAATTCAAGAGCGGGCAATTACAATAAAGAAGGATACAATTACCTTTTTGGCCAAATCATTTTTACAGGGTAACGAACAAGTGGTGGAAGATTTACTCAAAAAAATCCCGGGTTTAACAATTGATCAAAATGGCACTATTAAAGTAGGCAGTCAAGAAATTGAAAAAGTTATGGTTGACGGTGATGATTTTTTTGAAAAAGGATATAAACTCTTAACAAAAAACATGCCTGTTAATCCAATAGAAAAAGTAGAATTGTACCAACATTACTCTAATAATAAACATTTAAAAGGGATAGAAAACAGTAATAAAGTAGCGTTAAACTTAACACTTAAAGAGAATTTTAAACGACAATGGTTTGGAAACATGCAATTAGGTTATGGATTAGTTTCAGAAAACCGTTATGATGCAGGAAGTAACTTAATGAATTTTGGTAAAAAAAATAAATTTTATTTTATTACTAATTTAAATAATATTGGTAATAATGCCACTGGCGAAATAAACAATATAAT
>CALPMA020000122.1 GCA_943324545.2 Chitinophaga pinensis | reverse complement strand
AATTATGCTCCGGTTTTGAATGGTTTTGGGTATGACACGGCTTTAAGTAATGGACAAACTATTTCAGGACTAGTTGGCGTAAATAAAAAAATTATTGGTAAAAACCAAGTTAATTCGCAAGCGGAAAGTTTTCAACTGCTCAAAGAATCATTAGTTTTAAACAAAAAAATCGCCAGTAAAGATGTAAACAAATTAATTACCGCTCAATACATTACTGCTTCGGGAAGTGCTGAACAATTGGATTACAACCAAAAAATGGCATCATTGCTCAAAGATGAAGCTACCATTCTTAAGAAGTTAACCCAAAATTCCATATACAAACAAACCGATTATTTGGTTTTCCTTTCTACCATCAAGCAACAGGAATTGCAGGTTTTACAGTTGAAGCAACAATATCAAAATGATTTGGGATTATTGAATTACTTATCGGGAGAAGTCGATACCACTTTCGTGAATTTAAGAAAGCCAGATATTACGCTAAAGACAATCCAATCTGCTGACAAAAGTGTATTTGCAAAACAATTTGAAGTGGATAGTCTTAAAATTATCAACCAAAACAAACTGATTGATAATGCTTATAAACCATCCTTGTCGTTATTAGGTGATGCAGGTTATTTATCAAGTCTTACTTACGAAGCGCATAAAAATTTTGGGTTTAGTGTTGGTTTGGGTTTGTCTATTCCTATTTATGATGGCAATAAAAAATCATTACAGCATCAAAAGAATGAAACGGCTTTAGCTACTAATTTAGCTTACAAAGCTAATTTCAACAAACAGTATCAACAACAACTATTGATACTAAATCAGAAATTAAAACAAGCAGTTGCCATTGAAAATCAATTGAACTCGCAACTTGAAATTGTGGATGCACTGATTGAAGCCAATAAAAAATTGTTGCTGACAGGCGATGCTCAAATCACCGATTTTGTAATTGCTATTGGCAATGTGATTACTATAAACAATTCTATTTCGCAAAATAAAATCAATAAACTTCAACTAATTAATGAAATCAATTATTGGAGTTCTAATGACTAATATTATGAAAAAATCTTTACTATATTTTATTCTAATCACTACTTTCTTTATTTCTTGTAAAGATACCAGTGTAGTAGAAAAACCAATTGATGCAAGCGTTCCAGTAACTTTAACTACAATTGATACTTCGGGAATTGCAAGTTATATTGACCTTAATGCAACGGCAACCTATTTGGTAAAAAATACTATAAAAGCCAATGCAACAGGTTATTTGAATTCAGTTAATGTTGCAGTTAACGATTTTGTAACTAACGGAAAGGAATTGTTTTCAATCAAAACTCGTGAAGCAAAAGTGTTGGGAAACACCATTAATAAAATAGATCCAACTCTCAACTTTGGTGGTGCTATTCGAGTTCGCTCTAACACTAACGGAATTGTAACTATGGTCAATGTGCAACAAGGAGATTATGTTCAGGATGGTGATGCTTTAGTAACAATAAATGACACTAAAAGTTTTGGAATAGTATTGAGTTTGCCCTATGAATTGAAAAAATATATTGCAGTTGGGCAACAATTGAATGTTACTTTGCCCGATGGCACTACAAGAGAAGCAACAGTTCAAAAATTTATGCCAACGGTTGATGCAACTTCACAAACTCAGAATGTTGTATTAAAAATAAATGGAAAACAAGATATTCCAGAGAATTTAATTGTAAAAGTTAGAATAAACAAATCATCGAATTCTAAAACAATATCGCTACCAAAATCGGCTGTATTGAGTGATGAAACGGAAACGGATTTTTGGATTATGAAAATGATAAACTCCAATACAGCAATTAAAGTCCCTATAAAAAAAGGAATTCAAACCGAAGATAAAATTGAAATTTTATCGCCAGTTTTAACTCGTGACGATAAAATATTACTGACAGGAAATTATGGAGTAGCTGATACGATTAAGGTAAAAGTGATTAAAAAGGAATTGTAATGAACAACTTTTTTGTAAAACATAAAAACGGTTTAAGTGCCGTTATCTTCCTAATTATTTTGGGTGGATTTTTTGCGTATTCAAAAATGCAAACGAGTTTATTTCCCGAAATTACCTTTCCGAAAATTAAAATCATTGCCGATGCGGGACAACAACCCATAGACAAAATGATGATTACGGTTACCAAACCACTTGAAAATGCCATTAAAAAAGTTCAGGATTTAAAAACCGTTCGCAGTACAACAAGTCGTGGCAGTTGTGAAATTTCGGCTTTTATGGACTGGAAATCGGATATTGATTTGGGCAAAACCAGAATAGAAGCACAAATTAATCAAATCAAAAATGATTTACCGCCAGATACACAAATCACGGTGGAGAAAATGAATCCTTCTATTCTTCCAGTTATTGGTTATGCCATCGAAGGTAAAGGGAAATCTGCGATTGAGTTAAAAAAAATAGCCAATTTTACTATCAAACCATTCCTTTCTCAAATTGATGGTGTTTCCGAAATTCGGATTATTGGTGGTAAAGAAAAAGAATATTGGTTGGCATTAGATTTTAATAAAATGACAGCGCTCGGGATAACACCCAATGCTATTTCGCAAGTTTTAAGTCAAACCAATTTTATCAAATCTAATGGGTACTTGTCTGATTATCGTTATTTGTATTTAACCATTACTGATGCGCAAGTGGATAAAAAAGACGAACTCGAAAATCTAGTTATCAGCAATAACGGAAAAGGAATTGTCACCCTAAAAGACATCGCAACTGTTGAAATTAAAGAGGCTAAAGAATACATAAAAGTGAATGCCAATGGCAAGGAAAGTATATTGGTAGCAGTAATTAAGCAACCCAATTCCAATTTGATTTCGTTGACAGATGCCATGAATTCTAAATTAGAAGATTTAAAAAAAATACTTCCAAACGGAATCAAAATAACGCCTTATTATCAGCAGGCTACTTTTGTAAATGATGCAGTAAAAAGTGTTACCGATAGTTTATTAATTGGATTATTATTAGCCATAATTGTTGCTGTACTGTTTTTGAAGTCTGCCAAAGCCAGTGCCACCATTTTGATAACGATTCCTGTAACGTTAGGGTTAACACTTATTGTTTTGTATCTCACGGGAGGAACGTTCAATATTATGACTTTGGGTGCGATTGCAGCTGCTTTGGGATTGATTATAGACGATGCGATTGTAGTTGTTGAGCAAATTCACCGAACACACGAAGAGCATCCTGACGAACCAACGGTAACACTTTTGCAAAAAGCGATTCACTACTTATTTCCTGCAATGGTTGGTTCTTCCATTAGTACGATTGTGATATTTTTCCCTTTTGTTTTGATGAGTGGTGTAGCAGGTTCTTATTTCAAAGTGTTAACGGATACGATGATTATTACACTGGTTTGCTCATTTTTTGTCACTTGGTTGCTGCTTCCGGTAGTTTATTTGTTGCTTACCAAAAAAGAAAAAACAACTTCTGAAAAACAAGTAACGTTCGAAATACATGAAGTAAAAACTCAAAAATGGGTTGCTTATTTTATTGAAAAGCCTATTATTAGCATTGTTTTTTGTATCGTTCTAGTGCTCTCTATTTTTATCATTTTACCAAATTTAGAAACAGGGTTTTTACCCGAAATGGATGAAGGTAGTATCATTTTGGATTATGAAAGTCCACCGGGAACTTCGCTTGAGGAAACCGATAGAATGCTTACCGAGGTAGAAAAAATAATCATTAAAGTTCCCGAAGTTGAAGCATATAGCAGAAGAACCGGAACGCAAATGGGCTTTTTCATAACAGAACCCAATCGAGGTGATTATTTAATTCAACTAAAGAAAGAACGAAGTAAAACCAGTAACGATGTGATTGATGAAATTAGAGCTAAAGTAGAAGCCACACAACCCGCATTGCGCATAGATTTTGGACAGGTTATTGGCGATATGTTGGGTGATTTAATGAGTTCCGTTTCGCCAATCGAAGTAAAAGTATATGGAAACAACCAAGCCGAATTACAAAAGATAGCCAAAGAAGTTACCGCCATTATAGAAAAAGTAAAAGGAACTGCTGATGTTTTTGATGGTATTGTTTTGGCAGGACCAGCCGTAAATGTTCAACCGAATTATTCAAAATTAGCACAATATGGAATTACACCAAGCGATTTGCAATTTCAAATGCAAACAGCACTAGAAGGTAACGTTGTTGGCAGTTTATTAGAAAATGAAAAACAAACGCCAATAAGATTGATTTATGCTAATGGTCAGAAGCGAAGTTTGGAGGATATCAAACAACTCAAAATATTTTTACCCAACGGACAATCTATTCCCATTTCAAGTTTGGTTACGATTTCTGTTCAAAAAGGTGTTGCCGAAATTGAGCGTGAAAATCTTCAAATGATGAGTGTCGTAACAGGACGATTAGACAACCGAGATTTGGGAAGTGTCATGCAAGAAATTCAGACTAAAGTTACTAATGATATTCATTTGCCAACTGGTTATTATATTGAATATGCAGGAGCTTACAAAGACCAACAACAATCTTTTAGAGAATTATTAATGATTTTAATAGCTTCATCCTTGTTGATTTTTGGTGTTATTTTATTTTTGTTTAGAGATTTTAGAATTGCTTTAACTATACTTCTAATTTCTGTGTTAGGCATCTCAGGAAGCTACATATTGCTCTTTATAACTGGAACTCCCTTAAATGTTGGAAGTTATACTGGTATTATTATGATCGTTGGTATTATATCAGAAAATGCCATTTTTACTTTTCTGCAATTTAGAGAAACATTCAAATTAACTCGAAACGTAAATCAATCAATAATCTATTCCATTTCAACGAGATTGCGTCCAAAATTAATGACGGCTTTAGGGGCTATAATTGCGCTTTTGCCATTAGCAATTGGAATCGGTACAGGTTCAGAATTACACCAACCTTTAGCGATTGCAGTTATTGGTGGATTTCTAATTGCTCTCCCATTGTTACTGATAGTGTTTCCAAGTTTGTTAGCGAGGGTTTATAAAAATGAGAAGCATTTTAAGCATTTGGAGTAGATTTAGGGCTTCTATTTAATTCCTCATTGAACAAACCTAAGTTTCATAATAAATTAAATTTGGCGTTGATTTGTTGAAAAAAGCTTTAAGCTTCTATATTTTAATAGTTTATCGATAAACACAATGTCAACTTGGTTTCAACACTAATAATATTATTAGTGTTGACCTATTGTTGATTATGTTTTGAAACCAAAAGCAATTAATTATCAATGTTTTAAGGCATATT
>CALPMA020000121.1 GCA_943324545.2 Chitinophaga pinensis | reverse complement strand
TAAGAATAGTTTCTGAAAAATCTAAATGTTTTTCAATCAATTGACAAGCCAAACGATGAAGAATGATATTGACTTCTTTGGAAGTAAGCAATATTTTTTGACTCATATTGAAGATTTTTGTTTGGTTATGCAAATATATAATTTTTTTACAGATTTTTACATTGCTTTTTATAGATCTAAAAATATTATTTCGTAAATATATATCAAAAAAAACTCCCGATTTCTCGAGAGTTAAATTATATGGATTAAGAATACATTTTGACTCTCAACTCTTTAACGCTTTCATTGTCTAAATATTCATCAAAAGTCATGTATCTATCAATTGCGCCTTTTGGGGTTAATTCAACTACTCGGTTTCCTACTGTTTGTGAAAATTCATGGTCATGAGTAGTAAAAATTACGGAGCCTTTAAAGTTTTTAAGGGAGTTATTAAAAGCGGTAATTGACTCTAAATCAAGGTGATTTGTTGGTTCGTCTATCATTAACACATTTGCTCGTTGCATCATCATTCGTGAAAGCATACATCTTACTTTTTCCCCACCAGACAATACACGACTAGTTTTTAATGCCTCTTCACCTGAAAAAATCATTTTTCCGAGAAAGCCACGAATATTAACCTCATCCCTTTCCTCTTCTGTTTTTACCCATTGACGCAACCAATCTACTAGTGAATAATCATTTTCAAAAAAAGAGTGATTATCCACCGGCAAATAAGCCTGATTGGTTGTAACTCCCCAATCAAATGAGCCTGAATCTGCTTTTTGCAATCCGTTTAAGATATCGTAGAATGCTGTTGTAGCTCGTGAATCTTTAGAAAACAAGATTATTTTATCACCTTTAGCCATATTTAAATCTACACCCGTAAATAAAACATCGCCATCAACTGAAGCACTTAAATTTTGAACATTTAGGATCTGGTCTCCTGCTTCTCTTTCTTGATCGAAAATAATTGCAGGATAACGACGGCTTGAAGGTCTAATTTCAGAAATATTCAATTTAGATATCATTTTTTTTCTAGAAGTAGCTTGCTTTGATTTTGCCACATTCGCACTAAAGCGACGAATAAATTCTTCCAATTCCTGTTTCTTCTCTTCGGCCTTTTTATTCTGTTGTGCACGTTGTTTCGCTGCTAATTGGCTAGATTCGTACCAAAAAGTATAATTACCAGAATAGTGGTTTATTTTTCCAAAATCAATATCAGAAATATGAGTACAAACCGCATCTAGAAAGTGACGGTCGTGAGAAACAACAATTACAGTATTATCATAATTAGCCAAGAAATTCTCAAGCCAAGCAATGGTTTCAAAATCCAAATCGTTGGTAGGCTCATCCATTATTAGTAAATCGGGGTTGCCAAAAAGTGCTTGTGCTAAAAGGACACGGACTTTTAATTTTCCTTCTAAATCAGACATTAAAGTATAATGACTGTCTTCGGTGATTCCTAAATTTGATAATAAAGAAGCAGCATCGGAATCTGCATTCCAACCATTCATTTCTTCAAATTGCACTTGCAACTCCCCTATTCTATCAGCGTTTTTATCATCATAATCAGCATACAATTCATCCATTTCTTTTTTAACAGCATAAAGAATTTTATTTCCCATCATTACAGTTTCTAAAACTGTAAAATCATCAAACATGTTGTGATTTTGATTTAAAACAGACATTCTTTTCCCTGGCTCTAAGTGAATATGACCAGCAGTAGGATCCATTTCACCAGAAATTATCTTTAAAAAAGTTGATTTTCCTGCGCCATTTGCACCAATAACTCCATATACATTACCGTGAGTAAAAACAGTATTTACTTCGTCAAACAAAATTCTTTTACCAAATTGTACTGATAAATTATTGATTGTTAACATTGATTTTCTTTATTAATTTTTTTGCAAAAGTAAATAAATTCCCTCAATTTCATCCATTTCATTGTTTGAAATAAGAACAAAACTTTAATTTAACTTACTATTAACACCAAAATAGAAATGGTCTAAATATTTTTGTAAGTATTGCAATGAAAATGAATATGCTTAATTATCCCTCATTTAGATTTTTTTCTTTCCTTTTTTTTCTTTTCTTAATTTCTTGTAACAAAGATTTTAAGAAAAATGATTACAGAGCATATTTTGGCGGAGAAGTATTAAACCCCACCAATAGGTATATATATTTCTCGAAAGATGGTGTTGTAATTGACACTATTCCACTTCAGAAAGACAATACATTTTTCATTCAATTTGACTCTTTATTACCCGGAATGTACACTTTCAAGCACGATCCAGAATACCAATATGTTTATTTTGATAAAAACGACAGTATAATGGTTCGTTTAAATTCAAATAATTTTGATGAATCAATTATTTTTTGTGGCCGTGGAGATGCAAAAAATAACTATTTAATGGAAACCTATTTAAAAGACGAAGCTGAAAAAGAAAAAATGTTTGATGTTTTTGATTATGATTTTAAAAAATTTAATGCCAATATCGACTCAACCTATAATAAAAATAAGAAAAGCTATTTAATCCATAAAAAAGATATTAACTGGAGTAAAGAATTTGATTTGTTTGCCAAAGCAGAATTAAATTTTAATTATTTCTCGAAAAAAGAGTTGTACCCAATAATTCACAAGTTAAGAACTGATGAAGATCTATTTGAAAAGTTGCCAGCAAAATATTATAACTACCGAAAGAACATCGACTTTAATAACGTTGAATTATCGACCTATTCTCCATTTGTTGTTTATTTATCACATTTATTGAATAATTTAGGTTCGGTGAAATACCACAATCATTTCTCAGATGTTGATTTAGCATTAGCTACAAACATTAACAAATTAAATATTGCTGATACTTTAATTAGAAATGAAAAAGTTAAAAATAGCATCTTAAACAATATTGCTTTTTCCTATCTTTTGGAGGATCAAAACATGATAAATAATCAAAAGTTTTTAGATATTTACAGAAAATATTCTACCGATAATAGCAGTAAAAATGAAATTCTTAAAATAGAAAACGCAATTAAACTTCTAAAATTAGGAAATCAATTGCCCGAAGTTAATTTAATTGATAAAAACGGTGTCAAAATTTCTTCTAATGCTATTATGAACAAAAAGACTGTTTTGTTTTTCTGGACCAAAGAGGCCTTAACGCATTTAGCAGCAGCTCACAAAAAAGTATTGGTTTATAAGTTACAGCATCCTGAGTATCAATTTATCGCGGTTAATTTAGACGAAGATCAAAAAGGTTGGGTAGAATTATTAAGTAATTATAAATTTGATGGAATTAAAGAATATCGGTGTGCAAATTTTGAAGATGCAAAAAACAAATGGGCAATTACCAAAATTCACAGAACAATAATATTAGAGAATAATGGTAAAATTAAAGATGCATTTACTAACTTATTCGAAGTAAATTTTGCAAATAAATTAAAATAAAAAAAAGGCAATATCTAAAAAATATTGCCTTTTTTTATTCGAAAATTATTTATTTCCTTTTTGAAAATCGGCTATAAACTGAGCTAAACCAATATCAGTTAATGGGTGTTTTATTAATCCTAAAATGGCTGAAAGTGGACCTGTCATAACATCTGCGCCTATTTTAGCACAATTCACAATATGCATAGTATGACGAACTGAAGCAGCCAAAATTTGGGTTTCAAAGCCGTAATTATCATAAATCAACCTAATTTCTTCAATTAATGCCAAACCATCTGTAGAAATATCATCCAATCTACCTACGAAAGGTGAAACATAAGTTGCTCCGGCTTTTGCAGCTAAGATTGCTTGTCCTGCAGAAAAAACTAAAGTGACGTTTGTTTTTATTCCTTTATCAGAGAAATATTTACAAGCCATAATTCCTTCTTTTGTCATTGGTAATTTAACTACAATTTGGGGATGTAAATCAACTAATTCTTCTCCTTCTCTAATCATTCCGTCATAATCAATAGCGTTAACTTCGGCGCTAACATCGCCATCAACGCTATTACAAATGTCAACGTAGTGTTTTAGGATATTGTTTTTTCCTGTAATTCCTTCTTTTGCCATTAATGACGGATTGGTAGTGACACCATCAAGAACTCCTAGTGCCTGAGCGGCTTTAATCTCAGTTAGATTTGCTGTATCTATAAAAAACTTCATAATTTGATGATTTAATTTTTAGATTTAAATGTTGCTAAGTTACAACTTATAATGATTCATTAAAATTATTTCAAAGACTTTATCAGGTAAAATTCTCTTCAAAACAATTGAAAATTTTTGAATAAAACTACCCACTTTATAATGGATTTTTGGATTGGCTGCATTGATAATATCAAATATCGCCTCGGCCATTTCAATTGGGTTGTTACCACTATCTACTTGGTCGTTCATCATTTTTAGAGTCGCACTATAGGAATTTTCATAATCCGATCCTTTAATTAAAGTCGAATGATAACGACCTGCAGCTATATTAGTTGCATAATCGCCTGGAGCGACATTGGTAATATTAATGCCAAATGGTTTTACTTCCATGCTTAACGATTCCGTAATTAATTCTAACGCACCCTTTGATGCAGAATATATCCCGCGGTACGGCAATCCCATATAACCAGCAATGGAAGTTATATTGATAATTAAACCGGATCTTTGAGCACGCATTTGAGGTAAAACAGCTTTTATAACTTCTATCGGACCAAAGAAATTAGTTTCGAAATTATTCTTTATTTCTAGGGATGGAATTTCTTCAATTGGACCGGTAATTCCAACGCCAGCATTATTAATTAAGATGTCTATAGCTCCGGAAAGCTCAATTATTTTTTTAACTGCATTATGAATTGATTCCGTATTTCTAACGTCTAATTCAATTAATGGAAAAACGGAGTTTATTATTTTATCGGGGTTTCTGCTGGTTCCATAAACGATAAACCCTTTGTAATGCAAAAACTCAGCGATAGATTTCCCTATTCCAGATGAGGCTCCTGTAATTAATACTACCTTATTCATAAACGAATTATTTTAGAATGTAAATATAGTTAATTCTGATATTTAGAAAACTGAAAGTACAAAATTAGTCCCGATTGCAGTGAAAATCCCACGCTTTTGTGCGTGGATTGAAGCGAAAAGCGGGAGAAAAAGGAATGGTAAGTCAGATCGCTTTACTCCAAAAAAAAATCCTCCAAAAGGAAGATTACTTAATTTAAAAAAGGCAAGCGGCCTACATCGCATCGCTCAACCACGGACCCTTGCTACGTTCCCATCCTGGGGGATTTTGCAG
>CALPMA020000120.1 GCA_943324545.2 Chitinophaga pinensis | reverse complement strand
GTTATTTTTTAAAATAATTAGGGCTATTATATAACTAGTTTGTACATTTCAGTCCAATTTAAATTTTAAAAAAATGATTAAATTTTCATTCAAATCTTTATTATTGTTACTAACAGTAGTAATTGGAAGCCAGGTCGCTTTAGCCCAAGACATATTAGTAAACTCATTAAAAGTTAATGCAAGCGATAAAAGTAAAGAGAGCTTTAAATTTACTGATATTATCAATCTTGCGAATACATCAGTAAAAAATCAAGGCTCATCAGGAACGTGCTGGAGTTATTCTGGAAACTCATTTTTAGAATCAGAAATGATCCGAATAGGTAAACAACCAGTTGAAATATCACAAATATTTACCGCTAGAAATGCCTACGTTGAAAAAGGTAAAAATTATGTAAGAATGCACGGTGCTGTTACTCTTGGTGATGGCGGATCTTTACACGATGTAACGAATATGCTTAAAAAATATGGAGCTGTTCCACAAGAAGTATATACTGGTTTAAATTACGGTACAGCAAAAAATAAATTTGCTGAAATGGCCGCTTTAACGGAAGGATTATTGGTGGCTGCAGTAAAAAATCCAAACGGTGAATTAACGCCTAACTGGATTAAAGCCTATGAAGCAGTAATAGATTCTTACTTAGGACAAGTTCCTCAGAATTTCAATTATAAAGGTAAAAATTATACGCCTCAATCCTTTGCAAAAGAAGTAGTAGGATTAAATCCTGATGAATATATAGAATTCTCGTCTTACTCTAATGCCCCTTATTATACTAAAACCATGCTAATGGTTCCAGACAATTGGTCGTTTGATTTGATTTACAACGTTCGTTTAAATGATATGACTGATATTATTGACAATGCCTTAAAAAATGGTTTTACCGTGGCTTGGGCTACCGATGTAAGTGAAAAAAGTTTCAGTTGGAAAAACGGAATTGCTTATGTTCCAACAAAAAAAGTAGACGATATGACTCCTGAAGAAAAAGAGAATCTATTCAATGGACCAAAACCTGAAATGGAAATTACAGAAGAAGTACGTCAAAAAGCATTTGATAACTATCAAACTACCGATGACCACGGAATGCACATTGTGGGAGTTTCAAAAGACCAAGACGGTAAAGAATACTATATCGTAAAAAACTCATGGGGAGCAAGTAATGATTACAAAGGATATCTTTATGTAACTAAAAACTTTATCAAGTATAAAAGTACTGCATTAATGGTAAACAAAGCGGCAATTCCTGCTGCAATAGCAAAAAAAATTGGAATATAATTGAATTCTTAAAGTTTAAAATAAAAAATCCCACTCGAAAGAATAGGATTTTTTATTTTATTTGATTTTACTTTATTCTGGATCCTTCATTTTAAAAGTGTCCATAAAAGCAGTAGTATAGTTACCCGCTACATATTGCTCTTCATCCATTAATTGACGGTGAAAAGGAATGGTAGTTTTTACGCCTTCAATTACAAATTCATCCAAGGCGCGTTTCATCTTGTTGATTGCTTCTTGACGCGTTTGAGCGGTGGTTATTAATTTGGCAATCATAGAGTCATAATTGGGCGGAATCGTGTAACCTGCATAAACGTGCGTATCTAAACGAACACCGTGTCCTCCTGGTGCGTGAAGCGTAGTGATTTTTCCTGGTGAAGGACGGAAATCGTTGTAAGGATCTTCTGCATTTATTCTACATTCTATTGCGTGTAATTGTGGTAAATAGTTTTTTCCAGAAATTGGAATTCCTGCCGCAACCATTATTTGTTCCCGGATCAAGTCGTAATCTACTACTTGCTCGGTAATTGGGTGCTCCACTTGAATTCTCGTGTTCATTTCCATAAAATAGAAATTTCTATGCTTGTCCACTAAAAATTCTACTGTTCCGGCACCTTCATACTTTATATATTCGGCCGCCTTTACCGCAGCTTCTCCCATTCTAGTTCTTAATTCGTCAGTCATAAATGGAGACGGAGTTTCCTCAGTTAATTTTTGATGACGACGTTGAACAGAACAATCTCTTTCTGATAAATGACACGCTTTTCCATAAGCATCACCTACCACTTGAATTTCAATATGACGTGGTTCTTCGATTAATTTTTCAAGGTACATGCCGTCATTTCCAAAGGCAGCTGCCGACTCTTGACGGGCCCCTTCCCATGCTTTCAATAAATCTTCTTCTTTCCAAACGGCACGCATCCCTTTACCTCCACCACCAGCAGTCGCTTTTAGCATTACAGGATAACCCATTTCTAAAGATAATTTTTGAGCTTGTTCAAAGGATTCTAATATTCCAGCAGATCCTGGCACACATGGAACTCCAGCTTCAATCATAGTTGCTTTTGCAGAAGCTTTGTCCCCCATTCTATCAATCATTTCTGGAGAGGCGCCAATAAATTTTATTCCATGTTCTTGGCAAATTTTTGAAAATTTTGAATTTTCAGAAAGAAATCCGTAACCCGGGTGAATTGCATCAGCATTAGTAATTTCAGCTGCAGCAATAATATTTGACATTTTTAAATAGGAAAGATTACTTGGCGGAGGGCCGATACAAACTGCTTCGTCAGCAAATTTAACATGAAGGCTTTCCGCATCAGCAGTGGAATAAACGGCTACCGTTTTAATTCCCATTTCTCTGCAGGTTCTAATAACTCGAAGAGCAATTTCCCCTCTATTTGCAATTAATATTTTTTTAAACATTTTTTTTGAATTATGAGTTATGAGTTATAAGTAATAAGTTATGAAAGGGTTTACCAATCCATAATTTAAAATTCATAATTTATAATTTCTTAAGAAGGATCAACTATAAATAATGGTTGATCAAATTCTACTGGTGACATATCGTCTACTAATATCTTAACGATTTTACCTGATACTTCAGCTTCAATTTCGTTAAACAACTTCATCGCTTCAATTACACATACTACATCCCCTTTTGAAATGGCGCTGCCAACTTCAACAAACATTGGTTTGTCTGGTGATGGTTTTCTATAGAAGGTTCCAATCATTGGAGATTTTACTGTAATATAATTTGAGTTTTCTGCAGCTGGGCCAGCGGCAACTGGAGCGGCAGCAACAGGTGCTGGAGCGGCTTGAGGAGCTGCTTGTGCTACAGGCGCTTGTTGCAAATAAGTGATTTCTGGAGAAGTTCCTTCGTGTGTAGTTTTAATTGTGATTTTTACGTCATCAATTTCTAATTTTACTTCTGCAACTCCTGAATTAGAAACAAACTTGATCAGGTTTTGAATTTCTTTTAAATCCATAATATTAAATTTAGGTTAGTTTATTCTCTGTTGTATGCCCACTTTAAATAAATAGATCCCCAAGTGAATCCACCTCCAAAAGCAGCAAATATTAAATTATCTCCTTTTTTTAATTTTTTCTCAAAGTCAAATAATAATAAGGGTAATGTTGCTGAAGTAGTATTTCCATATTTCTCAATATTTATTAATACTTTACTGTCGTCAACTCCCATTCTACTTGATGTAGCATCGATTATTCTTTTATTTGCTTGATGTGCTACAAGCCAATTTACATCTTCATTACTTAGATTATTTCTATGCATTATTTTCTCACTTACATCGGCCATTCCGGTAACTGCATATTTATAAACTTGTTTTCCATCTTGAAAAACAAAATGTTGTTTTGCGTCTATTGTTTCTTGTGAAGGAGGAAGAATAGATCCGCCCGCATCCATTTTAAGAAAATCTCTTCCCACGCCATCTGATCTCAAAATTTCGTCTTGCAAGCCAAGTCCTTCATAATTTGGTTCAAATAATACCGCTCCTGCGCCATCCCCAAAAATAATACAGGTAGTTCTATCGGTATAATCAATAATGGAAGACATTTTATCGGCCCCAATTAAAAGTACTTTTTTATATCTGCCAGATTCTATATAGGCTGCCGCTGTTGACATTCCAAATAAGAAACTGGAACATGCCGCTTGTAAATCATAGGCAAAAGCATTTGTAGCGCCTATTTGTGATGCTACAAAAACTCCTGTTGATGCAACTAGCATATCAGGTGTGGCAGTTGCCAATAACACCAAATCAATTTCTAGAGGGTCTATATTTCCTTTTTTAATAAGGTCTTTTGCGGCTTGAATAGCTAAATAAGAAGTTCCTAAACCTTCTCCCTTTAAAATCCTTCTTTCTTTAATTCCAGTTCTAGTGGTGATCCATTCATCATTAGTGTCAACCATGGTTTCAAGTACTTTATTTGAAAGTACAAAATCTGGAACATATCCACCGACAGCAGTAATTGCGGCTGTAATTTTACTCATAGGATTTTAATTTTCGTATTGTATTTGTATTCCGAAAACGGGTTGAAATTACAAATTATTTTCTAAATTACTTCATTTAGTGTTGAATATTGACTCTTAAAGTTTATTCCAACAAAAAAAACTCTCAACAGGTGAGAGTTTATCTTTTATTTTAAAAATGTATTAAGCAACAGCAACTTGCTTGTCAATAACCACCTGACCTCTGTAGTACATTTTACCTTCATGCCAGTAAGCTCTGTGGTATAAATGTGCTTCTCCTGTGATAGGACAAGTTGCAATTTGAGCAACTGTAGCTTTGTAATGTGTTCTTCTCTTATCTCTTCTTGTTTTGGAGATTTTTCTCTTAGGATGTGCCATTTTACTATATTATTTATCCGTTAATAGTTGTTTTAATTTTTCCCAACGCGGGTCAATTTCTTCTTCTTTTTTTAATTCTTCAACTCTTAATTCATCTAGCTTTTTTAAAGCTTCTGAATTTAGTGTTCCATCTTTAACTCCAGGGTGAACCCTTCTAAAAGGTATTGACAAAACGATCATTTCATATATAATTTGAGAAATATTAATTTCATGTTCCCCGTGAGGTAAAATCAATAATTCGTCATTATCATCATTATACTCTTCTCCAAACTTAACGATTACTTTTAGTTTCCCTTTTATTGGGAAATCAAACATTTCATTTGTCAAATCACAAGGAACGTAAATAGTTCCATTGTGTTTGAAATTCAATTCAAGCATTGTGCTTTTCTTTTCAAAAGCAACATTTACTTTGATTTTTGCACTCTCAAACTCATCATAATCAAAGTTATCAAAGAACTCCTTACTTATTTGATATTCAAATTGGTGTTTTCCTAACTTTAATCCAATAAATGGAATTAAAAATTCATTTAGCTTTTTCATCCTAACAACAATTTTTCCCAAAACTTTGGGGTGCAAAGATATAAAATAATACTAATATCAAAAGCGTTATCAACATTTTTTTGTTTACAACTACTTTTCTTTGGTTTTTAGTGGGT
>CALPMA020000119.1 GCA_943324545.2 Chitinophaga pinensis | reverse complement strand
GCCAATTTAAAAATTAATGGACAATTATTCTTTGAAATCAATCAATATTTAGGAAAAGAAACTCAAGATTTATTAAAATCTATAGGTTTAAAAAATATTGAACTTCGAAAAGATATTTATGGAAATGACAGAATGATTGCTTGTAATTTTTAGTAATTATTCATACCTCAAAGCCTCAATTGGATCCAATTTAGAGGCTTTTAAAGCAGGGTAAGAACCAGATACCACAGCTACAATAAATGTGGTAATTGTTGCTGCAATAACTGCTCCCCAAGGAATAACAAAGCTAAAATCGATTGCTGTTGAAATCCCATAACCAATTAATATCCCAAAGATAATTCCAACCAAACCGCCCAATTGACCAATGATTAAAGTTTCAATAAAAAACTGAAATGCAATGGTACTTCTTTTGGCCCCCAATGCTTTTCGAACTCCAATTTCTCGTGTTCTTTCGGTTACTGAAACTAGCATTATATTCATTAAAGCAATAGAAGAACCAAATATGGTAATAATTCCAATAATCCAAGCTGATGCACTTAAAACTCCAGTCATTTCAGCAATTCTATTAATTAAATCGTCACTTCTTGAAATTCCAAAATTATTTTCTTGAATTGGATTTAATTTACGAATACGTCGCATAATAATTCCAGCATTATCGACGGCTTCATTTAATAAATTCTCCTTTGATACCATAATACTCATAGAATAATTAATATTTGGAGCAGTAAATAATGACCTTGCGACTTGAATTGGAATCAAAACACGCAAATCTTGACTATTTCCAAAAGTTGATCCTTTTTCTTTTAATACCCCAATAACTTTAAATTTTGCACCACGAATAGAAATAATTTTATTGATAGGATTAACCTCTTTCAACAAGCCTTTTTGAAAATCAGAACCTACCACACAAGCATAAGCATTATTATCAATGTCAAATCCGGTGAAGTTTCTTCCTAGGGTAGTTTCCAAACCAGAATTGGGTAAAAAATGTTCGTCAACTCCAATAACTGAGATTTCTGGATCTGTTTTTTCCGATTCGAATTTGACTTCAGCTCTTGAAGTTGCGACAAATGATAGTGAAGCTTGTGTAAAGGGATAATTGTAATGTTCTTTAAATTCTTTAGCTTGAGGCCAAGAAATAATTGGATTTATTTTGTCTATTTCACCACCACCACGTCTTCGAGTACTCGTTTCATATTGAGTTATATTAAAAGTATTCGAACCCATTGATGCAAAATTGGTTGATAATGTATTTTTTAATGCGGATACTACGGTTAAAATTCCAACTAATGCCGTAATTCCAATTGCAATAATTAAAATAGTAAGTATGGTTCGCAATAATTGTGTACGAATTGAACCAAGAGCAATTCGGATATTTTCTACTGTTAATTTGAACATCATTTCTAATTTGACACGAAAATACAATTTTTGTTACAAGTTTACTTTAGAACGAGTATTATTTAGTATAAAAATATGATATTTGCATAGAGAAAATTAAAATTTTAGAATTTAGATTTTAAATTTGTTCAAAATAATTAGTTTTTAGAGTTTATAATTCTAAAATTTACAACCTAAGAATAGACTATTAATATGGCCCAAAAACCGAGTATTCCTAAAGGCACGCGCGACTTTTCTCCAAGTCAAGTTGAAAAGCGTCAATATATTATCTCGATTATAAAAAGTAATTTTGAGAAATACGGTTTTCAACCAATTGAAACACCTTCCTTTGAAAATTCGGAAACCCTTATGGGGAAATATGGGGAAGAAGGAGATCGGTTGATATTTAAGATTTTAAATTCTGGAGATTATTTGGCTAAAGCCGATGAAAAAGCATTGCAAAATAAAGAAAGCAATAAATTAACTTCAAGCATTTCTGAAAAAGCACTTCGTTATGATTTAACAGTTCCCTTTGCAAGATATGTTGTTCAGCATCAAAATGAAATTGAATTTCCATTTAAAAGATACCAAATTCAACCGGTTTGGCGTGCTGATCGTCCTCAAAAAGGGCGTTTTAGAGAATTTTATCAATGTGATGCCGATGTGGTAGGTTCAAAATCGTTGTGGCAAGAAGTAGAATTAATTCAATTGTACGATACTGTTTTTACAGATTTAGGTTTGAATGATGTTACAATCAAAATCAATAATAGAAAAATATTATCTGGAATTGCTGAGGTTATCGGTGCTTCTAATAAATTAATAGATTTTACTGTTGCTTTAGACAAATTGGATAAAATAGGAGAGGACGGTGTCAAAACAGAAATGCTTGAAAAAGGAATTTCTGAAGCTGCAATCCAAAGAGTACAACCGTTATTTAATTTTACAGGAACCATTTCGGAGAAAATCCAAAAATTAGCAACACTTTTAGCATCTTCTTCCGAAGGAATTAAAGGAGTTGAAGAATTGAAATTTATTTGCGAAGCGGTTTCTGAATTGGGTTTAACCAAATCCAATTTAGATTTAGATGTAACTTTAGCACGCGGATTAAATTATTATACAGGTGCTATATTTGAGGTGGCTCCACCAAAAGAAATTTCAATGGGGTCCATTGGTGGTGGCGGTAGATATGATGATTTAACTGGGATTTTCGGTTTGAAAGACATGAGTGGCGTGGGAATATCATTTGGCTTAGACCGAATTTATTTAGTCTTAGAAGAATTAAATTTATTTCCTGAAACGGTGACTTCAACCTCTAAAGCATTATTTATTAATTATGGAGAAAAAGAGGCATTTTATTCTATGAAAGCGATAAAAAAATTACGTGAATTTGGAATTAAAGTTGATTTATATCCTGACGCAGTTAAAGTGGGGAAACAATTCATGCACGCTGATAAACGTTTTATTAAATTTGCTGTGATTGTTGGCGAAACCGAAATGAACGAAGGTAAATTTGCCTTAAAAAATCTTGTTTCTGGAGAACAAGTTTCATTGAATTTTGAAGAATTAAAAAACACCCTTATCAATAAATAATAAAATAAATAATTATGAAAAACGCATTCTTAAAAAGTTATTTTTTAATTGCCGTAATTGGTTTATTATTCTCTTGTAATCATAAAGTAGCAACTGAATCAGGGTCTAATTATTTTACTGATACTGAAACTGGAATTAAAACGGGTGGAATAAAAGTAGTTACAATTTCAACTTCAAAAGGAAATTTTAAAGTTTGGACAAAGAAAATGGGTAACAATCCAAAGATTAAAGTTTTATTATTAAATGGAGGCCCTGGGGCAACACACGAATATTTTGAGTGTTTTGAAAGTTTCTTACCAAAAGAGGGAATTGAATTTATTTATTACGATCAATTGGGTTGTGGAAATTCTGACAATCCAAATGATGTTACCCTATGGGATTTACCTCGTTATGTTGAGGAAGTAGAGCAAGTTCGAGTTGCATTAGGATTAAATAAAGACAATTTCTTTTTACTTGGTCATTCTTGGGGAGGAATTTTAGCAATGGATTATGCTAAGAAATATCAAAACAATCTTAAAGGTTTAATTATTTCAAATATGATGTCAAGCGCTCCTGATTATGGAAAATATGCAGAAGATGTGCTTTCTAAACAATTCAAGCCTGAAGTTTTAAAAGAAATTCGTGAGATTGAGGCAAAAAAAGATTTTGCAAATCCAAGATATATGGAATTATTAATGCCTAATTTTTATGCAGAGCACATTTGTAGAATCCCGCTTCAAGATTGGCCAGAGCCAGTTAACAGATCGTTTTCTAAAATTAATCAGTCGCTATATGTAACGATGCAAGGCCCAAGCGAATTTGGAATTTCTGGAAAATTAGAAAAATGGGATCGTTCGCAAGATTTAAAGAATATTTCAACTCCAACTCTTGTTGTAGGAGCTAAACACGACACCATGGATCCTAAACACATGGAGTGGATGTCGACACAATTTCAAAATGGAAGCTACTTATATTGTCAAAATGGAAGTCATATGTCGATGTATGATGATCAAGATACATATATGAACGGATTAATTAAGTTTTTAAATGGCGTAGATGAAGGTCAAAAGAAAATTAAGTTATAAGATTTTTATTTAAAGATTGTATGGATAAAATTATTTATAGAAACGGATTTTTGGGTGGATTATTAGTATCCACAACGATGATAATTACCACTATTTTCATGAAAGCCAACCCTGGTGCTGAATCAAATATGGTTTTAGGATTTTCGAGTATATTTTTATCTTTTTTATTTGTAATAATTGGTATAAAACAGCAAGAAGCTTTAAAGAAAATGGATGATAGTTTTTGGAATTCATTCAAAACTGGGTTATATATTTCATTAATTATATCTACAATATATGTGTTGGTTTGGTTGGTTATTTATTATAATTTCTATCCAGAATTTATGGAGAATTATAGTAATATAGTACTTAATAATACTAAACCTGAAGAACTTGCGGCTAAATCTTTGGAAATGGAACAAATGAAAGAAGCCTATAAAAATCCAATAGTTGTAATTTTATATACCTATTTTGAAGTGTTTCCACTTGGAATTATAGTTTCAATATTAACGCCGACAGTGAAATTAGTAAAGCAAAAAATGTCTAAATAATTTAGGGAGCTTTAACCAAATCTAAATTAAAATAGACTCCTTTATTTTCTTTTTGATTCAAAGCATCTTGAATTAATAGAATAGCTGTTTCTAAAGTGCAATTGGCTTCAAAATCGGATAAACTAAATTTATCACATTCAATTGCTTTAGATTTTATTTCTAAAAGTTGGAACAAAGCTTGATTTAATCCTTCATTAGATTTGATTATCCCGCCATAACGACTTATAATTTTTTGAATTGCAGTTTTATCTACTTTTAATATCTTAATTATTTCAATGTCACTTCCTGAAGACTGATTAACGATTATGTTTTCAGTTAATGATGGAATCGAGAATTTTGCAAAAGCTATGGCTTCTAATAATGAATTGGATGCCAATCTATTTGCTCCATGCAACCCTGTTGAAGCAACTTCGCCAATGGCAAATAAACCAGATATTGAAGTTTCACCATATTCATTTACTTTAACGCCTCCGCAGGAATAATGTTGCACAGGAACAACAGGAATAAGGTCTTCTTGTATGTTTATTCCTAATCTTAAATTACACTCTTTTTTAATGTTTGGAAAGTGTTTGTCAATAATTTTAGTGTCAATTTTAGTTGCATCCAAATAAACATAGGGAAGGTTTTGCTGATTTATTTCAGTTGTAATTGCTCTAGAAACAATATCTCTTGGAGCCAATTCTAATCTTTCATCGTATTTATACATGAATTCTTCTCCTTGTTGGTTCTTTAATTTAGCTCCCGAACCTCTTAAAGCTTCTGT
>CALPMA020000118.1 GCA_943324545.2 Chitinophaga pinensis | reverse complement strand
TAGGGAAGGTTTTGCTGATTTATTTCAGTTGTAATTGCTCTAGAAACAATATCTCTTGGAGCCAATTCTAATCTTTCATCGTATTTATACATGAATTCTTCTCCTTGTTGGTTCTTTAATTTAGCTCCCGAACCTCTTAAAGCTTCTGTTATTAAGAACGACAGGCTACCTTCTTGGTAAAGACCAGTAGGGTGAAATTGAATAAAGGATAAATTTTCAATGTAAGCTCTTAATTTATTGGCAATATAAATGCCGTCACCTGTTGCATTTTCTTGATTGGTCGATTTTTCAAATAATCCACCCACACCTCCTGTTGCTAGTACAATTTTACTACATATTACATTATTGATACAGTTTTTTTTACTATCAAATAAATGAATTGAAAATGTGTTATGTTTTGTGTTTTTGGCATTGATTAATGTGGTGTATTCAAATAGATCAACGTTTTCAAGATCTTTTATTTTATTTATTAATGACGATTGAATGGTCTTTCCGGTTTGGTCTTCTTTATGCCATATTCTTGCGTCACTATGTCCGCCCTCCTTCGCCAAATCAAATTCTCCATTATTTTTTTTGTCAAATTGAACCCCCCAATTAATTAAATCTTCAATTAAGTTGGGAGCGGAATAGATAACTTTTTCTACAATTTTTTTATCATTGGAAAATGCACCGGCATTAAGAGTATCATTGATGTGTTTCTCAAAATTATCTTCTAACGATTTTACGGCTGCTATTCCACCTTGAGCCCAATTGGTATTGGTTTGATTTAAAGCACCTTTAACTAACAAGCAGATCGAAAGATTACCTTCTTTATAAATAGAGGTTTCAGATAAATACAAAAGCGAACTTAATCCTCCGATTCCTGAACCTACAATTACAATATCATATGATTGCTTCATTATATTATACAGCAAGCATGTTATTAAGAGCCTTCAATGCACCAATCTGTGTTTTTTCATTCACTTGAATTTCTGGTGCTTCATAGTACAATGCATTGTATAACTTTTCAAGTGTATTCATTTTCATATACGGACATTCCGAACAAGCACAGGAATTTGTCTCTAAAGCAGGAGCTGGAATGATGATTTTATTAGGAACCAATTGTTTCATTTTATACAATATTCCAGCTTCTGTGGCCACTATGAATTTCTCACTAGAAGAGGATTGAACATAATTTAACAAAGCTGAAGTAGATCCTATAAAATTCGCTTTATCTAGTAAGTCTGCAAGGCATTCTGGATGTGCAATCAATTCTGCATCTGGGTGAGCCAATTGTAAAGCATTTAATTTATCCATTGAAATATTAACATGCACAATACAAGCGCCATCCCAAAGTATTAATTCACGGCCAGTAACTTTTTGCACAAACATTCCTAAGTTCTTATCAGGTGCAAAAATGATTCGTTTGTCTTTTGGAATTGAATTTACAACAGCAATTGCATTAGAAGAGGTACATATGTAATCACTCAATGCTTTTATTTCGGAACTACAGTTAATATAACTTACAACTACAGCATCAGGATATTGATTTTTAAAAGCAATGAATTCAGATTCTGGGGCTGAATCAGCAAGCGAGCAACCTGCATTTAAGTCGGGTAATAGAACTTTAGAATTTGGATTTAAAATTTTAGCAGTTTCAGCCATAAAGTGAACGCCGCAAAATACAATAATATCTGAAGATTGTTTTTTTGATGCCTGAGCTAAAGCCAAGCTGTCTCCAACAAAATCGGCTATTGATTGTATGTCTTCACTAACATAATAGTGCGCCAAAATTACGGCGTTTTTTTCAATTTTCATTTTTAAAATGGCTTCTTTCAAATCAATTCCTTCAGGAACCGATCTGCTTAAATAGCCTACTTTCGCAATTTCATTTTCAAATAACATTTTATATAATTTTAAGGGAAATATCTATGGAATTAACATGGTGAGTCAAGTCTCCTAAAGAGACATAATGGATTCCTGTTTTAGCATAATCAACTATATTTGTAGCATTTATTCCGCCAGATGCTTCAATAGTTTTATTGGTAGTATTGTGTTTTATTAATTCTATAATTTCTTCCGGTTTAAAATTGTCAACCAAAATCCGATCAACAATTTCGTAGTTTTTTATGCAATTGAATTCTTCTAAATTCTTAACCTCTACAATAACTGGAATTTGTAAATTATTTGCATCTAAATAGTTTATACAAGATTCGATTGCGTTTTTAATATCTCCAGCTGCTTTAAAATGATTGTCTTTAATCAATATTTGATCAAATAATCCAAATCTATGGTTTACACCTCCGCCAATTTTCACCGCCCATTTTTCACATACTCTAAAATTTGGTGTAGTTTTTCTGGTATCCAGTAACTTTACATTATACGGAGCAATTAAATTAACAAAGTAATTTGTTTTTGTAGCAATAGCGCTCATTCTTTGCATGCAGTTTAATATTAATCTTTCCGATTTTAAAATGGATTGAATGGATCCTGTGATATTTCCTATAGAGGTATTCTTACTAACAAATTCACCATCTTTTACTTTAAATGAAAAAATTAATTTTGGATCAATCTGATTACAAATCATTTTAGCTAATTCAATACCGGCAATGACACAATCTTCTTTAATATTAAAGATCGCTTCACCAGTTTGTTCTATATTAATAGTTGCTAAACTGGTTACATCCCCATTCCCAATATCTTCTGACAAGGCGCTGGAAATAAATAAGTTAATATCATTTAACATGTTTGTGTAAGGTATTTTTTATTGGATTTTAAACTGAAAAAGTTATAATTAAGGTATGTTATAAATAAATGGCAAATATTATGTTTAATTAATAATTTATAAAATCTATGCAAAGATAGGTAAACACCACTACTTCTCAAAAAAAATACTACATACTAGTTGTTATATTTATTATAAATTTATTGTAAAATGATAAATATTAATTCTATTTTTGATGAATTATTAATTTAAATTTAAAAACCATGAAAAAAATCATTTTGTTCGGCTTTCTATTATTATCAATTGAGTCACAAGCTCAAGCATTTAAGTATAAAATTGTAACCTCAATTGAGTCTATTGTTCCAGGAGGAATTGGTAGATCTCGTATTATTGAAAACGGAACTGAAGTAGATTATACACAATTTACAACAGTTAGGAGTAAAGAAGGGAAAGAAAAAACAGATAAAGATAGAAGTGATGTGAAAATTGACGATTTAAAAGAATCAACTTTAGTAAATTTTTACAGCTTTGTTGGAATTAACTTCCAAAATATAGCTTCTAACGATGCTATGATTACCTCTATGCTTAATAAATACAGTAATGAAGGTTGGGATTTATTTAATATCGTTAGCGGTGTTGAAAGTGACGCTGGAAAAGGAGATGGAGATGGAATTTTTATCACTAGATATATTTTTAGAAAAAAATAATAAAGTAATAATTTTAAAAAAAACCCAACAACAGTTGGGTTTTTTTGTGAATGGCTATTAAACTCTCGACTTCAGTATTATCATAATTTTTAATAGTAGTATTTTTTTATTTTAGTCAATAATATTCATTTCATTAAAATTTTAATTTTAATGAAATTATTTGAGTAATATTTTCAAATTAAAAACCTTAAGTTTATTAATAAAAATTAAAATTTTTTTTTTACTTTTGCGACTTTGTCCAATATATAAAAGATTGGTTAATAGTTATTTACAATCCTAATCAATTAAATTAATTTGGTGAAAACTAAAAATACAAATAATTAGTTTTCAAATATTTTTAACACATAATTTTTAGATTCAAATTAACAAAAAATGAAAAAAAATATAGTTTACATTCTTTTTTTTCTCTCAAGCTATTCAATTTATTCTCAAGGAATTTATTTTAATCTTGGAAAAAACTTCAGTACTTTTTCATATTATAATCGAACTGAATTACTAAGCAAATTAGAAATTAAAGGTGTTGGAGATGCTTATGAAATTGGTTATACAGATGTATTGAAGTATAAAAAATTTAAAGATTTAAAATATACAGGTAGCATCACTATTAATGATTTTAATGGAACTGCATATTCAGAATTAAGTAAAATAGAATATAAAACGACTTATCTAGGTGTTCAAAGTACCCTTGATTTTCAATTTTACGAATCTTATAATTTTATTTTAAGCGCCAAGGCAGGACTAAACCTATCCACCATTGTAAGAGGAGTTCAAACGGTTAATAATGCCGCCTATGATTTAGTTAGAAATAATGAATTCTCAGGTTTAATTATCCAACCAGTTATTGGGGTTTACACTAAATATTACTTGTCAAAGAATGGTTATTTAAGCGCAGGATTGAATTTTAGTGAAAGTTTAAAACTTGGAAATAACCCAGATAATGTCTCAATAAATAATACTCAAATTCTTTTTGGTGGGTATTTTGATTTAATTAAATACAATAAACCATGAACAAATTATTTTACTTTGTTTTCTTATTATTTACATCACTAATTTTTTCGCAAAATAGTGTTATTAGTTATCAAGCAATAATATATGCTCCGGGTGGGCAAAATTTACCAGGAGTTAATGTGAATAACGTTCCAATGGTAAACAAAAATATTTGTTTACAATTTAGTTTTTTTGATTCTTCCAATATTATAGAGTACAAGGAAGTTATAAATGTGAGGACTGATGAATTTGGAATGGTAAATATTAATATTGGACTTGGAACTCAAACGGGAGGTTATGCAAGCAATTTTAATGGAATTGTTTGGAACGCAATTGCACAAAAATCGCTAAAAGTAGATTTAGATTCAACAGGTAGCTGTAATCAGTTTCTTGAACTGACAAACCAACCTATGGCTTCGGTTCCGTTTGCCAATGCATCAATAACTGCAGGAAATGTATCTGGTGTTGTTGCGCTTCTAAATGGTGGAACTGGCGCAACAACTGTTGCAGGTGCCCGAGCCAACTTAAGTATAAATAATGTTGACAATACCTCGGATGCCAATAAACCTATTTCTACTGCTACTCAAATAGCATTAGACACAAAAGAAACTTTAGCAAATAAATCAAATTCAACTACATTAGGAACTAGTGATGTATTGTTTCCAACACAAAATGCAGTAAAAACCTATGTTGATACTCAAGTTACTTCTACTTCAATTGCAGATGCTACTACTACTGTAAAAGGGAAAATACAATTGGCTGGAGATTTAGGCGGAACGGCTGGAGCACCAACAGTTCCTGGATTGGCATTAAAAGCCAATACTTCAGATTTAGTTACCGGTTTAGCAACCAAAGAAGACATTGCAAACAAATCAACTACCACTACTTTAGGAACTAGTGATGTATTGTTTCCAACACAAAATGCAGTAAAAACCTAT
>CALPMA020000117.1 GCA_943324545.2 Chitinophaga pinensis | reverse complement strand
TTAAAGTATTAGAGAAAATAAATTACCCTGAAGAATCACTACAAGTACAAGAAGAGATTGAAAATTAAATCAATGTTAAAGAAGTTAACCAATGGAAAAATTTAGTAAATCCAATGTTTAAAAAAGCGCTTTTCGTTGGAATTGGACTTTCGGTTTTACAACAGCTAACTGGTATTAATGCCATTTTATATTATGCGCCTGAGATATTTAAAAGCTTAGGAAGTGCTACAGATGTTTCCTTATTAGAAACAAGTATTCTTGGAGTTGTGAATTTAATTTTTACTTTATTAGCCATTCGTTTTGTGGATAAAATGGGAAGAAAACCGTTACTTTATATTGGTTCAATTGGAATGACAATTGCATTAGCGGCAGTTGGATCATTTATTTATTTTGAAGCAGTTGGTAATTGGGTACTACCCTTTTTACTACTTTTTATGGCCTCCTTTAGCATTTCATGGGGACCTATTGTTTGGGTTTTATTATCTGAAATTTTCCCAAATAAAATTAGAAGTCTGGCATTGGCAATATGCGTTTTTATTCAATGGGTTGCCAATTTTGTAGTTACTCAAGTTTTTCCAAGTATGGTTGAAAATCAGTGGTTAAAAACCCATTTTAATGGCGTATTCCCTTTTTATTTGTTTTCAATAATATGTCTAATATCTTTACTTTTTGTATGGAGAAAAGTTCCAGAAACTAAAAATAAAAGTCTGGAAGAAATGGATACACTATGGGAATAAAGAAAATAATTATTGTAATACTTTCTATCATTGGATTTCATCCAATAAATGCACAAAGCAATTCAAAATTCGTGAATACTTTTATTGGTACCGATGGAACAGGACACACATTTCCTGGACCATCATTGCCTTTTGGAATGGTACAACCTGGCCCAGACAACAATATCGAAGGATGGAATCACACTAGCGGTTATCAATATAAAGACACTTTGCTTTTGGGCTTTTCGCAAATGCGTTTCAGTGGAACTGGAATAGGCGAAATGGGAAATATTTTGCTACTTCCATATAATGAAAAGAAGTTAAAACTAAAAAATAGTTATTTCAAAAACTCAGAAACGGCCTCTGTAGGGTATTACTCCTTATTGAAAAAAGACGAGGTAAAAGTGGAACTTACTTGTTCCGAACGTGTTGCTTTTCATAAATATACTTATCCAGATCAAAAAGGCAAATTGTTATTGGACTTCCAACATGGAATTCAATTTTTAAATGACAGTTTAGTTTTAGAAAGCGCTATTAAAATTGAGAATTCATCCACTATTTCAGGATATTGCAAAACCAAAGGCTGGGTAACTAAAAAATATTATTTTACCATTAGTTTTGAAACTCCATTTGTTAATTCAATAGAACTTCCGAGGGAGAAAAAACAAAATGCACCAAAATACATCTTGGACTTTGAATTACCAAAAAGTTACGCTTTACAAGTTAAAATTGCATTGTCAACAGTTAGTATAGAAGGTGCTAAACTAAATTTAACATCCGAAATACCGCATTGGGATTTTAATTTGGTAATTCAAAAAGCAGTGAAATTTTGGGACGAATACTTGAATCGAATTGACATTGAGGCTCCTCAAAAGCAAAAAGAAATCTTCTATACTTCTTTGTATCATTTATTGTTACAACCTAGCAATATTGCCGATGTAGATGGAAACTATCGTGGCGCAGATGATACTATTGCATTAGCACCAAACAAAGAATACTACTCTACCCTATCGATTTGGGATATTTACAGAGGTGCATTTCCCTTACTTCAAATAATTGTTCCTGAAAAAATTGACGGAATTGTAAACACAATGCTTTTACACCATAAAGCAGCGGGTTTTTTACCCATTTGGACAGCTTGGGGACAAGATAATTATTGTATGATTGGAAACCATTCTATTCCAATGATTTTATCAGCTTACCAAAATGGCTTTAACGGATTTGATAAAAAGGAAGCGCTAAAAGCGATGATTGAAACTTCAACACAAAGTCATTTTAATTCTGATTGGGAATTGTACAACCAATATGGTTATTATCCTTATGATAAATTAGATAATGAAGCGGTTTCAAGAACCCTAGAAAGTGGTTTTGATGATTGGTGTGTGGCAAAAATGGCTGAAAAATTGAACGATAAAGAAACCTATTCAAATTTCACCAAAAGAGCTAATTATTATAAAAATCTCTTTGATTCATCAACCCAACTTTTTCGAGGCAAAGATTCCAAAGGCAATTGGAGAACTCCATTCGATCCTTTAACAGCAACTTCCCCCATGAACAATCCTGGCGATTATACCGAAGCTAATGCCTGGCAGTATTTTTGGACTCCAGCACAATACGATATCGATGGTATTAAAAATCTATTGGGCGGAAAAAAGGAGTTAACAAAAAAACTGAATGATTTTTTTACTATTGAAAGTTTAAATTCAAACAAGTTTTTAGGTCAAGAAGCGATGATTGGTCAGTATGCTCATGGCAACGAACCAAGTCATCATATTGTCTATTTGTATGCTTATTCTGAAACCCCTAAAATGGGTCAAAAATATATTAATACAATAATCAATAATTTTCATGATACCACTCCAAATGGTATGATTGGCAACGACGATTGTGGACAAATGTCAGCTTGGTATATTTTATCTACTTTAGGTTTTTATCCAGTAAATCCAACTAATAGCGAATTTATTTTTGGTGCACCACAAGTTAAAAAAGCAACCTTACATTTAAAAAATAATAAAACGTTTACCATTGAAGCAACTAACTTCTCTAACGAGAATATTTTTCAAGAAAACCCTAAGCTGAATGATGCTTCACTATCAAAACCATTCATAACCTATTCAGAAATTTTGTCTGGTGGTACTTTAAATTTTCAAATGACTTCTAAATAAAAATCTTATGAAAAAAATATTTTTTATGTTACTAATCCTCTTAACTTACTCAGTAAATTCTCAGGATAAAAATCAAAATAAAGTAAAAGAAAAATATCAGATATTACCTTTTGGAAGCATAAAACCCAGTGGTTGGATAAAAGTTCAAATGCAAAATGACGTTGATGGTTTTGTTGGTAATTTAGACAAATTAGTTCCTGACTTAATCAATGACCCTATTTACGGTTCAGGTAGGCTTCATAAAAATAGTAAAATGAAAGATTTAGGAAATAATAAAGAGGGCGATACCGAAGGATCTGAACAATACAAATGGTGGAATAGCGAAACGCAATCGAATTGGTGGGACGGATATATTAGAAATGTAATTCTACTAAACGATAAAAAAAGATTAGAAAAAGTCAAAAACTACATTCAGAAAATCCTCAAATCGCAAGATGAAGATGGTTATATAGGGATTTATGACAAAGAATTGCGGTATCATTTCAACTCAGAAAATGGCGAACTTTGGTCGAAAACAACCATGTACAGAGGTTTGCTGGCCTACTATGAATATTCAAGAGATCCTAAATTATGGAACGCTATTGTGAAAGCAGTCGATAATGTGATGATCAATTATCCTATTAATAATTCAAGTCCTTATTCTTCTGGTAAGGAATTTAATGGCGGAGTTTCTCATGGATTGACATTTACCGATGTATTGGATAAAATGTACCAAATTACCGGTAATACAAAATATACCGATTATGCCTTATTTTTATATAGAGACTTTTGCCAAACGTATCAATCAGAAAAAGATGTTCAATTGGAGAATATCTTGAATCCTAACTACAAATTACAATCTCATGGCGTTCATACTTATGAGCATTTACGACCACTGATCGTTGCTGCATATGCTTCAAAAAATGTTGAGTTACAAAATGCACTTCAGATTTATATTCAAAGAATTGAAAAATCAACCACACTAACAGGCGGTGCCATTGGTGATGAATGGATTGCCCAAAGAACAGCAAATGCAACACATACCGGTTATGAATATTGTTCTTTACATGAATTATTGGACAGTTATTCGGTATTATTTCAAAAACAAGGAGACACTAAAACTGCCGAAGTTATAGAAACTATTTTTTATAATGCCGCTCAAGGTTCAAGAAACCCAGATCATTCAGTTATTGCTTATTTAAAAACGGATAATTCTTTTGAAATGGATGGAACAAAAAATGGAGAAGTTGAACCCAATCGAAAACAAACTAGGTATAAATATTCACCAGCTCACCAAGATGTGGCTGTATGTTGTAACCCCAATGCAGGAAGAATTACCCCTTATTTCATTGAAAAATCTTGGATGAAAGAAAGTGATAATGTTCTGGTTAATGTACTGCTAATGCCAAACATTGTAGAAACAAAAATTGAAAATCAAAATGTAACAATTGAAACAGTTACAGAATATCCATACCAAAATAAATTTATTTTCAAAATTTCAAACCCAAATTATAGACAATTTTTAATTAAAATTAGAAAACCATCATGGGCTTTAAAAGTGATCACTAATGAAAGTTATACTTTAGAAAATGAATTCTTAGTGATTGACAGAAAATTGGGTAAAGAAGACAAAATACAAATAGAATTTACAGCCGAAATTAAAATAAAAGAAGATGCTAATAAAGAAAAATATTTTACTTATGGTTCCTTATTCTATGCCAAGTCTATTGAAGCAATTGAACAAAAAGGAAAGTCTTATTTAAACAATTTTAATGATTTATTTTATATATCAAAAAATAAAAAAAGTTATCAATTTATAAATGAAAATAATGCGAAATTTGATAATGGTAAAATACAAATCAAAGCAAAAGACAACTTTAATAATGAAATTGAAACAATAGATTTAATACCATTTGGAAAAACAATATTAAGACAAGTTAGTTTTTAGTAATTATTAAGAATTTAACCACAACTCCCTGTAGGATTTTTTATTGTCATATATAGCGGCTTGCTTTTCTATGTTGAAATAACGATTTTCTCTAGGGTCATTGCCTACAGCAGCTAAATAAGCCCAATTACCCCAATTGCTAGAAACATCATAATCAATTAATTGTTGTTCAAAATAAGTAGCTCCTAATCTCCAATCCAATTTCAAGTCATTACAAAGATAACTTGCCACATTTTGACGGCCTCGATTACTCATGAAGCCAGTTAATTTCAATTCTATCATATTGGCATCCACAAAATCAACTCCTGTAGTTCCCTCTATCCAATTCTGTAATTTTTGAATATCGTTATTTACTTTTCGATCTCCATTATTCTTAATACCCGTTGGTTGAAAGAATTTAGATTGGTGCTTTTTCATCATAAACCGGAAATAATCTCGCCATAACAATTCGAAAACCAACCAATAAGTAGAATAATTAGCACTAAATTCAGCTTCATATTGCTTCAATTCTTGATAAATAAATCTTGGTGAAATACAACCCAAAGCTAGCCAAGCAGAGAATTTAGAGGAATAATCAGCTCCTACCAATCCATTTCGAGTTTCTTTGTAATT
>CALPMA020000116.1 GCA_943324545.2 Chitinophaga pinensis | reverse complement strand
TAAAATTTAGTGACAGCTTGCCTCTTCCTGAAATGGAAGGCGGTGGTGGCGGTGGTGAAATCGCGGTGAATTTTGGAGATAGTGAATTTGGTTCTGGAGATAATTTTGATTCCAAAGAAGTGGTCACTGCAGCACCGGAAGAAGTGATCGAAACCCCAACAGAAGAAAAAGAAATCATAGTATCCGAAAATGAAGAAGCTCCAGCTGTTGCGGAAGTGAAGAAACCAGATGCTAAAATTGAAAAGAAAGCCGAAGAAAAAACGGTTGTTAAACCAACACCAAAACCCTCAAAATCGACCTCAGATGCCTTGTCTAATTTATTAAACGGATCCAATAAAGAAGGTGATGGAAACGATAAAACTGCAGGAAATAAAGGAAAGTCCAATGGTGATACCAATTCAAAAGGGTACAATGGCGGCGGCGGAAGTGGAACTGGTTCGGGAGGCGGAAATGGATCTGGCGAAGGATTAGGAACTGGAAGCGGTTATGGAACTGGAAGCGGATCTGGAAAAGGTTCCGGAAATGGAAATTATCAATTAGGAAATAGAAAAGCGCTTAATACTCCAAAACCAAAATATACTTGTAGTGAAGAGGGCGTGGTGGTTGTTCAAATTTCAGTAGATAAATCAGGGACTGTTACCAATGCAAATCCAGGTGTTCGTGGTACTACAAATTCTGCAAAATGCCTTTTAGAACAAGCCAAAATTGCAGCAATGAATACAAAATGGCAAGCCGATGCAACAGCCGCTGAAACTCAAATTGGTAAAATAATTTACAATTTTAAACTTACTCAGTAAATTTTATAAACCCAAAATCTTTAAATATTTATTGATTTAATGAACTATCAGGAAACTTTAAATTGGATGTTCAACCAACTTCCTATGTACCAGCAACAAGGTGCATCAGCCTATAAAGAGGACTTGACGAATAGCCTATTGTTATCTAATTATCTTGGAAATCCTGAAAATGATTTAAAATTTATTCACGTTGCAGGCACCAATGGAAAAGGTTCTACTTCACACCTTCTCGCCTCCGTTTTACAAGAAGCAGGTTATAAAGTGGGCTTGTATACTTCACCACATTTAAAAGATTTTCGGGAACGTATTAAAATCAACGGAAATGAAATTTCTGAAGCGTTTGTTTGTGAATTTATTGGTAGAAATATTGATTTCTTTAAGGCGTATGAATTGAGTTTTTTTGAAATGACCGTTGGATTGGCATTCGAATACTTCAAAAAAGAAAAAGTGGACATCGCTATAATTGAAGTGGGATTAGGGGGCCGATTGGATTCTACCAATATAATAACTCCATTGATTTCGGTGATTACCAATATAGGAAAAGACCACGTTCAGTTTTTAGGAAATACCCTAGAAGCTATTGCAAGTGAAAAAGCAGGCATTATTAAAAATAATATTCCGGTGGTTATTGGCGAATATACTATGGAAACAAAACCAGTTTTTATTGCTAAGGCAAATGCAACGTACTCTCCAATTTTCTTTGCATCTGATACTATTAATGAAGATTTCCCTTCCGATTTGAAAGGCAACTATCAAATTTCAAATAAGAAAACGGCCCTTCAAACCTTAAGAATAGTAAATACAATTCCAGGATTTGAAGTTACTGAAACTGCTATTAAAAACGGATTTCTAAATGTTGGGAGAAACACCGGACTTCAAGGAAGATGGCAACAATTGAATAGTGCTCCAAAAACCATTTGCGATACAGCGCACAATAAACATGGTTTAGAGATAGTTTTAAATCAATTGAAAAATGAAGAATTCGATACTTTACATTTTGTTTTTGGTGTAGTCAACGACAAAGATTTAGATGAAATTCTACCGTTATTTCCAAAAAATGCTATTTATTATTTTTGCAAACCAAATATGCCCCGCGGATTGGACACCAAAATTTTAGAACGAAAATCTCGAGAATTTGGATTGACTGGAAAAGTATACAATTCAGTTTCAGAAGCTTATATAAGTGCTAAAGAAAATTCAGCGATAAACGATTTTATTTACATTGGCGGAAGCACCTTTGTGGTAGCAGAAATATTGTAATTAATTTATAAATAGTTTGCAAATACCGAAAAGAGGTTTATATTTGCACTCCTGTTTAGGGCGATTAGCTCAGCTGGTTCAGAGCACCTCGTTTACACCGAGGGGGTCGGGGGTTCGAACCCCTCATCGCCCACAAACAAAAAAGACAAACTAATAGTTTGTCTTTTTTTTTGATCTAAAAAAAATTTAAAAAAATAGTTTTTTAAGTGTTATCACTAAAAATAACCGTGGTTTAAATCTATATTAAAACTATTAATTTCACCAAAATAAATAGCTGCAAATCAACTTATTTATCTTAAGCTCTTTAAATTATAACTAAATTCTTTAGGTGTGCAATCGTGTACTTTTTTGAAAACACGATAAAATGTCACTTCAGATTGAAACCCTGAATCTTTACAAAGGGACTCAATAGAATAGGTGTCCAAATATCCATTTGAAATTAATTGTTCAGCATGAGCAATACGAAACGAATTAATGTAGGCGGAGAAATTTTTATAGCCGCATGCAGCAATAACTTCTCGAATGGTATTGGCTGATATGTCTGTGTCAGAGGATAAATTGGTAAGGTTATAATTGGCATCTAAATAAAATTTATTCTGATCCATCATTCGTTCTAATTGCGAAGCTAAGTCTGGTAATTTAGATGCCTCTAACGGTGTTTTTTTTGAGGCGTAATTAAGCTTGGTGATTTGCAAAAACAAGTGAGGACTTAATAAAATATAACTAGACATAAATAAGGCCGTTATCGAAAAACCTGTTATTGATAGTTTACTAAAAAGTTCACTATCAATATTAAATCCTAAATACCCTATTAAGACCCAAATGAACAAAAATATTTTCTGAAAATAAAAAAAGAAAATAAAATAGCGAGTTGATTTTTGGATAGATAAGAAACGGGGCGAATTGTAGAATGAAAATAATAAAAAACCTCCAAGAATAGCGTAGAAAATTGGATGGAAAATACGAGCAAAAAATATTATATAATTTTTACTTTGAGCTACCATCAAATGTTGGGTTTCAAAAATATAACTATATCCTTTTCCTTTTATAAAATTTATTGGTTGGAAAAAATAAAAAATAAGGATTCCAAAAATTATAACAGCTACTAAATGAAGTAAATATTTGATATTAAATCGATTTTTTTTAACAATTAATTGCTGTAAACTGAAATAGTGAAACACATTGTAAAGTGAATATACGATGGTCATTAATGTTAAAATAGTCCCTGAATTAATAATTTTAATATTGTAACGGGTAAATAATAAAAGTACAGTAGTGGCGGTAATAAAGCTAAAGTAAATTGCCAATGTACCAACAAGCATATAGTTTTTAGAATTTACTTTCTTTAGTAGCAAAATTATGTTAAACACCAATAAAATTGAAGTTGTAAATAATAAAATATCCGGTATAGACAAAGATATGTTCATAAACTAATTTAAGTTAACAAACATACTAATTATTGCTATAAATGAAAAGGGTAACAATTTATTTTAGGGGTTGTATTATGTCAAAAACTATTTTTTGATATAAATTATGAAAGTTTATCCTTTTATGAGCTTTATATAATTACGTGTTTTGTGAAAAATTATTCCAAATGAAACTTGTAACTAGAGTTCTATTTCTAATGTTAACTTTAAATGGTTTTTCTCAAAAACTACACCATCAAATGGTGAGTTCACAAGGCGGAAATGCTACAGCCTCCTCTGGAATTGTATTTAAATATACTATTGGTCAACAATCGGTGACGGGAACTACAAGAGGAAGTGTAATGACCCAACAAGGCTTCCAACAAAGCAATTGGGAAAAAATTATTGCCACTAACAATACCGTTGTTGTGAATACCACCACTTATCCCAATCCATTCGAGGACATCGTTAATTTTCAGTTTTCTCAACCTGTTGGAGAGCAAGTTTCTATAATGATTTATGATATTTTGGGTCGTCAAGTTTATTTCAATACGATACCGGTAATGGAAAACATAATAATAGCTAATCTTCAAGAGTTACAAAGCGCAGAGTATTTTGTAAAGCTTTCTAATAATTCATTTACTTATCACACTAAAATAATTAAAAATTAAAACAAGATGATTAAAAAATGTTTGCTTTTTTTACTAGTATCTACTGGATGTTTCGTTCAGGCTCAAGAACTATTTTTATCTACAGGTAAAAATTACACCACCTACCACTACAAGAATTCACTTGGTGTAACTAATTCTAACATTAGAAGTGGAGAGGGATCTTTTTACCAGTTGGGGATGGATTTCAAGTTGAGTAAAACTTCCGATCCAGATAAATTAACCTACGCAGTTAGTTTGGTATACAATCAATTTAATGCCATTGGTGGTACAAGTACGGATAACTATTCCTGGAAAACCAACTATTTAGGAGTTCAAAATGCACTTAATTTTACATTTATTAAATTCTCTAAATCGTTTAAAGTTAAAACAAAAGTAGGTTTTGCAGCTTCAACGATAATAAATGGAGAACAAAATATTAATAATTTGATGTATGATATTTCAAAACACGAAGAGTTCTCAGGAATAGTAATACAACCAAACATTTGTTTTGATTTCCAATATTCTATTACTCAAAACATCAAAATTTCTGGCGGATATGAATTTTCTAAAGTATTTAATACTTCCAATTCTTCTGCAGAAAAACTTTCTTTTACCAATAACCAAATCCATTTTGGATTGCATTTTCCATTAAATTAAAACGTAAGTCATGAGAAAAATTGTAGTTACACTTTTATTATTTATTAGCTTCATTGGCTATTCTCAAACCAATGGAATTACTTATCAAGCTTTAATATTAAATCCAAGGGGCGAGCAATTACCGGGGGTTAACAATTCAAATGCTCCATTGGCAAATCAAAACATTAGCTTAAAGTTCTCCATCATAGATCAGAATTCCCAAGATGAATATGTTGAAACGGTACAAACCACTACGGACGAATTCGGTATGGTTAATTTAATCATTGGTACTGGCGTTCAAACAAGTGGATATGCTTCTTCTTTTTCAAATATACTTTGGAATGCCAATCCAAAGCGCTTAAAAGTGGATTTAAGTACAACTGAATTATATCCTTATTACACAGAAATTAGCAACCAACCCTTTACTGCGGTTCCTTTTGCTTTATATGCTGTAAATTCAGAAAGCACGGCCGCATTAACAGGCCTACAAACCACTGTTACGGCCAATGCTGCAGCCACAACAGCTGCATTAGCCACCAAAGAAAATACAGCCAATAAATCAACAACAACTGCTTTAGGAACCAGCAATGTATTGTTCCCTACTCAAAATGCGGTGAAAACGTATGTAGATAATAATATTACTACAGTGAATGCTACAACTACAGCGCTTCAAGCTACGGTAACTACCAATGCTTCAAACACCACAGCTGCTTTAGCCACCAAAGAAAATACAGCCAATAAATCAAC
>CALPMA020000115.1 GCA_943324545.2 Chitinophaga pinensis | reverse complement strand
CAGGGCAGAGGCCAAGTATTGATAAAGCTCACCCCGATTTAAGAATTAATATTCACATTGATAAAGACCAAGTTTCAGTGGCTTTGGACACTTCTGGAAATTCATTGCACCAACGTGGTTATCGTTCTGCAACAAATATTGCACCAATAAATGAAGTTTTAGCAGCAGGTATCCTTTTATTGTCTGGTTGGGATGGTCAATCTGATTTTTTGGATCCAATGTGTGGATCAGGAACTTTTCTTGCTGAGGCGGCCATGATAGCTTGCAATATTCCGGCAAATATCAACAGAAAAGAATTTGCTTTTGAGAAATGGAATGATTGGGATAACGATCTTTTTGGTATGATAATGGATTCGTTGTTGAAGAAAGTTCGAGAATTTCAATATACAATTAAGGGATTTGATAAAGCGCCAAGTGCAGTAAGTAAAGCAAAAGAAAATTTAAAAAATGCCAATTTAGAAGAATATGTAACTATTCAAGAGTATAATTTTTTTGATAGTGAAAAGGCTTCAGTGGGTAAATTACAAATCGTTTTCAACCCTCCTTATGACGAGCGTTTAGATATTCATATGGAGGAATTCTACAAGAATATTGGTGATACTTTAAAGAAAAATTATCCAGGTACAAATGCATGGTTTATTACAGGAAATTTAGACGCATTAAAACACGTAGGACTTAAACCCTCAAGAAAAATAAAGTTATTTAACGCTAGTATTGAAGCTAGGCTAGTGAAATATGAAATGTATGAAGGAAGTAAAAGGACTAAATTCCAAGTTATAGAAAATCCAACTGATTAAATTTATTAAATATGACTAAATTACAAGTTAAAGCTTTTGTTTTTCAATTATTATGTTTTGCAGTTTTGTTTATTTTAAGCCGAATTTTATTCGAAAAATATTCAAATTTAACTGGATTTTGGATTCCTATTACTGCATTTGTAGTAAGTACAATTTTGGCCCCTAAGTTTCAAGCTGTTAAAACAAATGATGGTGAAAGATTATTTATGAAATGGTTCTTCATAAAAGGTATTAAAGAAATCAAGTAATTACTTTTTATTATTAGGGTCTTTTTTATGGTTTAATTTTGTTTTATACAAAGGCAAAAAGTAAGATACGCTATAATTAAAACCAATTCCAAAATCACCATTATAAGTTCGATTAAAACCGGGAATATACAAATTGTCAAAATTATCAGGTTTTGTATTGGTAATTAATCGATTCATCCTTATGCTAAATCCTAAATAAATATTCTTCAATACTTCTGCTTTTAATCCAAATACCACTTCAACCCATTGGGAGGTAAGACCATTAAATTTTTCGCCTGAAATTACAGATGGTATTTCTGGAAAATAAGAAGAAGTATTATAGATTTTGTAGGAATTAAGCGTTTGACTGAAAGTACTTGCGCCGTATCGCATTCCAATATATAGCATATTTTTCATGTCCAGCCAATTTTCATAGGAATTATAATCAAAACCTACTTTTAAATAAGTACCTTGGGTTGTAAAACTTAATTTTTCATCTTCAATTGTTGTATTTTCATTTCCTAATTCGCCAGCTAGATAATAGTTTTTTGTTAGCCTATAATCTCCCACAAATTCAATTCCTTTATAATTTTTATCATAAAAAGATTGTATCAATTTTGAAATATCAGCTCCAAATCGAACTCCGTATTTTTCAATTTTAGGTGAAATACTATCTGTTTTTGTTTGAGCAATCACCAAAAATGATGTCAAAATCAGAAGAATACTAAAAGTATATTTTGACATGTGTTTCATTTTCAGTTTTTATGTTTGATGTTGTAATTACTACATTTTGAATCCAATAACCGTCAGGTATTGAAGTTTCAGTTTTAATAAATGGTACTGAAGAATTTAGAGTAAAATTAGTTTTGAACCCACAAGCTCTAGAAACAAAAATTATTTCTCTTGAGTAATTAATTTGAAGAAAATCTTCATTATCAATGGATACATTGTTGCTATTTAATATAAAGCTGTACTTTGTTAAATCTTGGTTTATTCTTATTGGAATTTGAATTTTACTAGTTCCTGTGAAAGTTAAATTAGTAGAAGTATTTATTTCTTTAACAGCTAAATTAGTTACATTTTTTTTAACTGAAGGATTTAGAATATCATAAAATTCAATAACTAATTTTGGTGTTGTTGGAATTGTCGCTTCGCAAATATCGTCCTTTTCACAGCTTGAAAAAGAGATTGAAAATAAACAAAGAAAAAGTAGTTTTATTTTTTTCATTTAGGTTATTGAATTTGATTTACGAATCAATCTTTTTTTAAGGCCTCTTCGTAATTTTCTCCAACTATTTTCCAATTAATAATATTAAAAAACGCATCAATGTAGTTCTTCCGAGAATTTTGATATTCTAGATAGTAAGCATGTTCCCAAACATCAAGTGTTAATATTGGTTTGCCTGGCACTTGCGCTCTAGCCATTAAGGGATTATCTTGATTTGCAGTTGTAGTTACTTTTAATTTTCCTGAACTATCTACTATTAACCAAGCCCATCCTGATCCAAAAACTCTGTTAGCCGCATTTTTAAATTGGTTTTTAAAACCATCTATAGAGCCAAAATCTCTATTAATTGCAATTGCAAGTGTGTCCTTAGGTTTACCTCCAGATCTTGGACCTATACACTTAAAAAACAGCGAATGGTTATAATAACCGCCAGCGTTATTTCTAATGTTTAAACTGTCTGGAATTGATTTTCCCAATATTTCTTCTATTGATAAATCTTCAAAATCCGTTCCTTTTATCGCTTTGTTTAAGCTATTGGTATAATTTAAATAGTGCTTTGAGTAATGCAATTGCATCGTTCCTGCTTCAATTTCTGGTGAAACAGCATCATATGAAAAAGGTAATTTTACAAGTTCAAAAGTGCCATCGTTTGCTTCAACATCACTAGGTGATCCAACTGTAAATTTTTCTTCAGCTGAAGGCAGCGGAACCTCAACAACTTCAGTTAATTTTTTATTGTTACAAGAAATTACTAGTAAAAGTATTGAAAAACATAATAAGAATAATTTTGCCTTTTTCATGATTTTAATTTTTTATGTAATGACAATATATTTTCAATATATAACTCTTTTGCTTCTTCAATTGACAAATGACTTATTTGCATCCATGCATTAGTTTTAAATGCATTTCTTAAATCAAAATTTGAATTTGGAATTCCATTAGATGTTCCAAAAGTCGCTTGTTTGTAATAGGCATATAAACGTAATTGTACATCTTGAGGCAATGAATCCTGAGACATTTTTGAAGCTATTTCAACTGCTTCATCAAATCTAGTTTCTAAGTCTCTTTTGTCCATTTATTATTTAATTGCAATTATGGTTTTACCTCCAACTGCTTTATCATTAAGTTTAATATTAATTTCAGTACCAAGTGGTAAAAATAAGTCTACTCGAGATCCAAATTTTATAAAACCAGCATCCGTACCTTGAACTACTTGCGTTCCTACTTCAGCGTAATTTACAATTCTTTTTGCCAATGCTCCTGCAATTTGACGGTATAATATCTCACCAAACACTTCATTTTTAACTACTATTGTTGTTCTTTCATTTTCTTCACTTGCTTTGGGATGCCAAGCAACTAAAAATTTTCCTGGATGATATTTACTGAATTTTATTATTCCATTGACAGGATATCTTGTAACGTGAACATTTATTGGAGACATGAAAATGGATACTTGCAGTCTCTTATCTTTAAAATATTCTCCTTCAAATACTTCTTCAATTACTACTACTTTACCATCAACTGGAGCAATAATATGATTGTCATTTATTTCAACCTTTCTAATAGGATTTCTAAAAAATTGTAAAATAATTATCAGAAATAATAATACTACTATTTCTATTGTTTTTTGCAACCATAAAGTTGTAATAAATGAATCTGCTAAAAGTAAAAATGCTACTGTTAATGTAGTTGAAATTAATATAATTTTCTCTCCTTCTTTATGAAACATAATATAAAATTTTATAAAATAAAAAAATGAATGGTGCCACAAATATAACACTATCTAATCGATCTAAAACACCTCCATGACCAGGCATTACTTTTCCACTATCTTTAACACCGGCAATTCGTTTAAATTTAGATTCAATTAAATCACCAACAGTTCCAATAATACCAACAATTGCTGCAATAATTGTCCAAATTAGGATGGATTTATTACTAAATTGCGCTGATGGTTTTATTAAATAAATTGAAATTAAATATCCTGCAAATATCGAAAAAAACAAACCGCCAAAAAAACCTTCGATCGTTTTTTTTGGTGATATTTTTTCAAATAATTTACGTTTGCCTATCGATTTACCTACTATATAAGCAAAGGTATCATTAGTCCAGATTAAAATAAACAAGCCGATAATAATTTTTGGATTATAATCTTTAATTCCAAATGAAATTTTTGTTATAAAAACAAAAGGTAAAGTAATATATCCTAAAAGGTATAAATATTTTGAGATGCTGCTAATTTTCTGATTATCATTAAATAAAAATGCAACACTTTTAATTGAAATTAAAAGGGTAATTATAAGTAAAATAATATCAAGTGTTTGAATATTGACTGATTTAGTTTTATCGTAATTGCTAATAAAAGTAATTAAAACGTACATAAAAGTACCAGTTATCACTGGGATTATTTTATTGACTTTAATTAGATTGCAAAATTCAGTTATAGAGATAATTAAAAATACTCCAAATAAAATTAAAAAACTTTCAGTTGAATATAGAATTGAAGCAAGTAATAAAAATACATAAACAGCTCCTGAAATAGCTCTTTTTAGAGTTTCACCCATTTTATAAGTCCTCTAAAAGCAATAAATAAAGATTCTTTGCAGAACTTCCATAATGTAAAAAGTCATCTTCTTTAACCTTTTCAAAATACTTGATTGTGGTAATATTAGTAGGATAGTTCTTAAGGTATTTATTTTTTATCATTCTAAGCCCATCGCTAGTACTTTCAACAATTTGACTTGTTGTGGCATAAATAATGATGTTTGTAGGTAATTCGTTTGGTTTATTTTGCTTAATTTGACTAGATGAGAATAAGATTGAGCCTTCTTCAGCAATTAAATTTTCACAAGTTGCAAAAAGAAATTTAGGATTACTTGGTTGATCGTAAATCAGTTTGTTTTCTTCTAATAAGTTAAACAATCCTGAGTCAAAACAAAGAACTTCTGATTCAAACCAGTCATTTTCTTCTAATATATTTTCAAACTGTTCTTTAATTTCAGATAAGTTCTCACAATATAAGAATTTTCCTCCATTTTTTTTGAAGTGAAAAGTGAATCTCTCATCAACTGGTAATGATAAATCCGATGCTGAACGATTGAATTCACTATAGTTTTCTTCATCGGAAGAATTTTCCTTTGAACCAAAAAATTTTCTAAAAAGACTCATACTAATACTTAAAATATTTAGTTTGTTTTTTACAAAACATTCAAAGATAAAAAAATCTTAATTCAAAAATCATATTTGAATTAAGATTTTTTTTAATT
>CALPMA020000114.1 GCA_943324545.2 Chitinophaga pinensis | reverse complement strand
CGGTTATTGCTCCAGCAACGGTAATCGTGTTACCACTATTAATAGTAAATAATCTTGTCGCATTAACCGTTAGTGTTTTTGCTGAAAAAACACCGTTAGTAGTTGTGGAGTAATCTCCGTTTATAATTGCTTCAATTGAAGAAGTGGGTGATCCGTTAGACCAGGCAGTTCCGTTCCAAGTGGTTGAAGTTGGAGGAATTGCTCTCGTTACTGTTATGGTATAGGTTTTCGTAGTTGAACCATTTTGTGCTGTTACCACAACATCTACAGTATTACTTCCAACGTTTAAAGCCAATGAACTAGATGCTGTACCGCTTGTAACAGTTGCATAACTATCACCATTTACTCTTACTTGAATAGTTGCATTTGGCTCGTTTCTAGTTGGCGTTACCGTAATTGTTGAAGTTGCATTTGAAACATTTGCTGTGTAAGCGGTAGTTCCTGCAGCAAATGTTGGTGACAATGTTCCTGAACTTAAAACCAATCCCGATAAATTGGCATCGCTGGATACAACTGTCCCGTTTACAATAATATCATCACCAGTTCCATCGCCAGGACCACCAGATCCAACGATATCTTCCGCATAACCATACAATCTATAAGTTATAGCATTGGTAGAGTTTAAATGTGAAAAAGTGAAAGTGAAAGTTTGAGTATTGGTATTATCAACAATGGTCTTAACCGCATCTAAATCAGTTGAATAATTATCTATTGAACTTCTTAAGGCAATTGCAGAAAGACCAGTTCCCGATCTCTGGATTTGAAAAACTATAGAAGTAACCGAAAATTGTACTGCACCATTTGGTATAATTGAAAATTCCATGTAATCATTTCCTGTAACAGCATTTGCAATTGAAGTTAACGCCCAACTAGTAGCATTAAACCTCTGCCCATTTGCTGATGCAGTTAAACCAGCACCTCTTGAAATTGTACAAGTTGATAACCCTGGATTTACTGTAGTTGCATTAAAAGTATTTTCACTACCACCTAACCCTACAAATTCGAAGGCAACAATCTGACCCCATCCCCAATTAGAAAAGAATAGAAATGAAAATAAAAAAAGTAATTTGGTGTGTTTAAAAAGTAAAATGTTTTTCATGTTGTTCTATTTTATTGATTAGTTGTTGTATGTAATTAAAGTTTATTACTTCGAAACAAATTTAAATGAAAACGTTATGTTATTATTAAAAAATCAAGTTACCAAATTATTAATTTATAGTTTATAAATAAAAATTTTGTTACTAATTTAAACTTTTTGTTAATAACTTTGAGTTAACGTAAAAATTAAAGTAATAAATAATTTTAAATGAAAATGAGAAGCGAATAATTAATATTTTGAAAAAAACGAAATTAATTGAAGTTAAATACCATTATAAAATAGCCACTAAAATTGAAAAACCATTTAAACTTTTAGCACGGTTATTGCATAAAAGTTTTGAATTACCTTTAAACTAAATAAAAAAAGTAAATATGAAAATCAAATTTATAGTCCTGCTTACCTCAATAGCAATTAGTTTGTTGTCTTGTGTGAGTACCAAATCTACCTTAAAGAATGTAAATGACAATGCGCCTATTCCGCAACTAAATTCCGCGAATACTTTTATCATAACAGAATTTAGCAAAGACCCAAAATACGGTTACCATCCCGATTATCCCATCAATGTTTTTTATTGGAACACCAAAGACTTAACCATTAACCAAGAACGTTTTTTAAAAGCACTTTCGGGTCCAAATGGTGAAAAAGTATTCTTTAAAAAATTAGATATTTGTTGTCCCTTCCCAACAAAAAACTGTGAAATGGGCGGCGGGTTCCTCGATCAATATGAAGTCACCTGGGTTGGTTTGAAACAACCTAAAAGATTGTATCTTAATTGTTACGAAAGAGGAGATTTAATGGCGCCAGTAGGTTTTGGATTGGCGAAGAATTGAGAAGGTTGATCAATATTTGCTTCGGGTTACAGTTAACGAAAAACAAATAACGAATAGATAATTCAAATTTCCTACTTATATTTGCACTATCAAAAAAAGCACGATGAACCTACACACAATACCTCAAATAAAACATACTAATAGTGGAAACTTCTTTTTATTAGCCGGACCTTGCGCAATTGAAGGAGAAGAAATGGCGATGAGAATTGCTGAAAAATTGGTAGGAATTAGTGATAAATTAGAAATTCCATTTGTATTTAAAGGGTCTTTCAAAAAAGCAAATCGTTCTAGAATTGATAGTTTTTCAGGTATTGGTGATGAAAAAGCATTGCAAATATTACGCAAAGTATCCGAAACTTTTGAAGTTCCAACCGTTACGGATATTCATACTAATGAAGATGCCGCAAGAGCAGCTCAATATGTTGATGTTTTGCAAATCCCAGCTTTTTTAGTGCGTCAAACCGACTTAGTCGTAGCTGCTGCCAATACTGGAAAAGTAGTTAATTTGAAAAAAGGACAATTCATGAGTCCGGAGAGCATGAAGCATGCTATTCAAAAAGTACTAGATTGCCACAACCAAAACGTGATGGTTACCGATAGAGGTACCATGTTTGGTTATCAAGATATGATTGTAGATTTTCGTGGAATCCCAACCATGCAAGAATATGCCACTACTGTTTTAGATGTAACCCACTCTTTACAACAACCAAATCAAACCGCTGGAGTTACCGGTGGTCGCCCTGATAGGATAGAAACCATTGCTAAAGCAGGAATTGCTGTAGGTGTGGATGGAATTTTTATTGAAACTCATTTTGACCCTGCAAATGCTAAAAGTGACGGCGCCAACATGCTCCACTTGGATTATTTTGAGGCATTAATGACCAAATTAGTCGCCATACGAAAAACGGTAAACACGTTTTAATTCTTAATAAATTCATTTAAAGGCAATGTTTGAAATCACACCAACAGATTGGATCGGTTATTTGGCATCATTAATTTTGATGATTTCCTTTTTAATGAAGAACATTATTACCCTGAGAACGATAAATTCTATTGGAGCAATTCTATTTATTATCTATGGATTTATGTTGGCAACATCTTGGCCAATAATTATTACCAACGTATTTATTCTAGGAGTTAATTTGGTTTATTTAACCAAGCATTTTACTTCTAAAGCAACAGGATAATTAGACTTTATAGCTAATTTGAACACTTTTTACTTTCTAAATTTACTGATGAAATATTAATTATAAAAGATAAATTCTTACTTTTATAAAAAAAAGATGAACGAGATTATCAATTATTTTGAAAAAATACCATCTTTACACCGCGCCTTAATTTTAGCAGGGGGTATTACTTTTTTCTGGTTAATAGAAACTTTAAAACCGCTTTTTTTACTAAAATACAGTAAGTGGAACCACGCAGGAATAAATATATTTTTCACGATTACCACCATTGTTGTCAACTTTTTGATGGCGTTTATTTTACTATGGACTTCACAATGGGCAACCCAAAATAATATAGGTCTACTTCCTAATCTAGTAGCTATGAACCCATGGGTTTACATGATAATTGGATTGCTATTATTGGATTTAATTGGGGCTTATTTGGTTCATTTTGTAGAACATAAAGTCAAATTTTTATGGCGTTTTCATTTAATTCATCATTCTGACACTTGGGTTGATACTACAACGGCAAATCGCCATCATCCTGGTGAAAGCATCTTACGATTTATTTTTACTACACTTGCCATTGTGTTAATTGGAACCCCTATGTGGTTGGTTTTTTTATACCAATCGCTCTCAGTTGTTTTGTCACAATTCAATCATGCTAATATTTCATTACCGGTGGCATTGGATCGTTGGCTAAGTTATATCATCGTTTCTCCAGACATGCATAAAGTGCACCACCATTTTGAGTTACCCTACACAGATACCAATTATGGAAATATTTTTTCAATTTGGGATAGGTTTTTCGGTACCTTTTCCACTTTAAATCGAGACAAAATTGTTTACGGAATTGATACCCATATGGAATTGGATAAAAATAATAAAATTGGGAATTTGTTAAAAATACCTTTTCAAAAGAGAAGCACCTTTCAAAAACCTTAAAAAAAATTAATACTACTATAAAACTTATTAATTTTTTTATTAATATTGAACTGCAAATGATTAATTAACTAAACCAAAAAAAGTATTTATTTTTCTAGGAATGAAAAAGAGTAAAAAGATTGAATTGACTTGGGATCAAAATGAAAAATTGATTACCCTAGCTTTAGAAGAAAGAAATCCGTTTGAAATCATCAAAAAGGAATTCGGATTAAGCGAAACTGAAGTTCTTGAAATTATGAAAAAGAAACTTCCAACTGACAAATTTGATTTATGGAAAAAGAAAGCTAACGCTGGAAAACCTAAACCTAAACCAATGAAAATTGATGATTTTGACGATGATTTAGATGGGAAATACTATATAAAAAACAAATTTGATTAAAAAACTCCTAATTCCGGGAGTTTTTTTTGAAATAGAATTCAAATAAAATTTTTGGTGCTTTTTACTTTCAATAAATCGACAAAAAACCTTCGATATTATTCAATAATTTCTTTAATTTGCCGTCAAATATAAAACTATGAAAAAATTACTACCTGCTATACTTTCTTTAACTTTATTGTTTTCATGTGAAAATAAACCGGAAACCAACTTAAAAATAACGGGTAATGTAAAAGGATTACAAAAGGGAACTTTGTATTTAAAAAAAATGGGCGACAGTACCTATATCACCCTTGACAGTATGAAAATTGACGGTAAATCCGAATTTGAAACAAATATCGATTTGAAATCGCCAGAAATGTTATACTTATTTTTGGACCGAGGAGAAACAAATTCTGGGGATAATAATTTAATGTTTTTTGCAGAACCAGGAAAAATAAATATCGCTACCGATTTAGAATATTTTTATTCAAAAGCAATTATAACAGGTTCTATAAACAATAAATTGTATGAAGATTACAAGAAAATAAGCTCCAAATACAACGAGCAACAGTTAGAACTTACCGTTGCTAAAATAAATGCATTAAAAAATAAACAATTGAATTTGATTCCATCAATTGAGGAAAAATCAAATATTATAATGAAGAGAAAATACCTTTTTGCGATTAATTTTGCTGTAAATAATAAAGAGCATGAGGTAGCGCCCTACATCGCTTTATCTGAAATTAACGCTGACAATGAGTATTTGGATACTATCCAAAAATCGATGTCTCCCAAAGTTGCAAAATCTCGCTATGGGGTAATGCTAACAAAATATTTAGGAGAATTAAAAAAGCAGTAGTTTAATTCCCATATTGTACTTTATTTAGTTTTTTAATAATAAACTTATCGAACCGCTGATTCTAACTTCTTTAGAATTACATATTCTATTATTTTATCGCAATATCTCATAAAACAGGCGAAACAGTTTGAAAAGTCAGGGATAAGTTAAAGCAAAATGTCATATTGTCAGAAATTAATAATCAAAAAGAATAGAAAACTGACAATAATAACTTAATGGTACATTGGCATAAAGATTGACTTACGCTAAAGGAGTTTAGAAATTATAATTAAATTTAAATAGAATTAAAATGGGTAAAATAATTGGTATTGATTTAGGAACAACCAACTCTTGTGTCTCTGTAATGGAGGGAAATGAAGCAGTTGTAATTCCTAATGCAGAAGGAAAAAGAACCACACCATCTGTAATTGCTTTT
>CALPMA020000113.1 GCA_943324545.2 Chitinophaga pinensis | reverse complement strand
TTAAAATTATTTCTTGAACGTTCTGTTTGAGCTCCCCAATATTTATCTGCAGGAACTTGCACTTCACCCATGGTGTCTTTTTCGATTCTGAATTCCATTTTATTGTGTGTTTGTTTTATATAACGAGTTTTCAATTACTATAGATAGTATTCTATATAAATTGTGAGGCAAAATTACGTATAAAAAACTATTTTTTTTAAAATTGATTAAGGATTTATTGGTAGGAAAAAATTTTAAACTTACATTTGTAATCATTTTCAATAATTACGAATAATCATGTTTGACTTTTCACAGTATTTAGGTTTTTTACTTTTCTTAACTATCCTTACAATGGGATTTTGGTTAATGTTTTTCTTAATTGGTTTCGTGCAATATTGGGTTGGCGGTGCTTTATGGGAAATGTATAAAGAAAGAAAAGCTAAGAAATCACAAGCAGAGTAATCTGTTTCGTATTTAAAAAATAATAATGGCTGTCTGAATTTAATTTCAGTCAGCTTTTTTTATGCTATTACTTCAATAAAAAAAGTGCTTTAAAATTTGAAAGCACTTTTTTTATTTGAAATAACATTAACTATTAACCTTGAAAATCGTCTCCGTTTTCACCACCACCTCTTGTAGGTTTTGTTCTTTCTTCTTTTTTCTTATTGAATCTGTAAGTAAACGATAAAGTAATTTGTCGTAAAACCCATTGCATTTCAACATAAGAATTCAATACATTAGGAATGTTGTTATTGTACATTCTTTTTCTTGAATTAAAAACGTCCTGAACATTAAAAGCTATTGTTCCTTTGTCTTTCATGATATCTTTACTAAAACCTAAATTAGCACCTACGACTGCTAATGTATTTCCTTGTGCATTTCTTTCTGGGCCATTATAGGTAATGTTGGTTTGCCAGTCAATTTTGTAGGGTAGCGTAATTTTTGAAGTTAATCTTGTAAACCAAGATGAAGCCGAGTTGTCAAAATTTTGAGTTACTATTACATTTTGAGAATTCGTATAAACATAATTTCCTTTTGTTTCGAACTTATAAAAGTTGAAGTTGGAGTTTAATTTCCACCATTTATAGGGAGAATAGTTTAAAGTAAACTCAAAACCGTATCGAAATTCAGTAGCTAAATTTATTGGTGCACTTAAAATTACAGGAACTCCATTAACAAAATTACCACTTTCTCTTCGAATAAATTGAAAAGCATTAGTCGTTTTATTCATATAAGTTGAAGTACTTAAAGTAATTTTATCCCATTTTTTTAAAAATCCAAGATCCAATGCATCAGTGAATGCAGGAGTTAAATTAGGATCACCTCTAAAAATATTAATATTACTGGTATAACTTGAAAAAGGATTTATTTGACGACCTCTAGGTCTTGAAATTCTTTTGCTATAACTAAATGAAATGCTATTCTCGTCAGAAATTTCATAGGTAACAAATAAACTGGGGAAGAGATTATTGTATTTTTGAGTATTAAATTCATTAGTTACTAATTGATTAATTTCAATTTTTGAATCTTCCCATCGTAATCCAAACAGAAATGAGAATTTATTTACTTTAGTACCAAATTGAGTATAAAGTGCGTTAACATTTTCACTATAATCTAAAGTGTTGGTAAATTCAAGGTTTGGAGTATATGCTCCAGAAACTAAGTCAATACTTCCCACTTTAAACTCGGTTGTTAATTTATTAAAATCTCCTTTATAACCAAATTCAAATTGATTTGCTTTACCAAATGGCAATACATAATCCGATTGGATCATATTACGATTTTGAGATTGTATGTTACTTGTAATTTCAGTGATTGCACTTGTAATTAAGGAATAGTCATTGTCAATATTTTTGGAAAATGTTCCGTCAATAATAAATTTGTGACCATCACGTTTAAATTTTTTTGTAAAATTGGTAGTGTATTCCTTGTTGACACCGTCATTTGATTGATCACTATTTCTAAAATTTGTTCCAGTGAATACTCGATTGATATCGTAATTATTGAAAGTAACATATTCAGGGTTGTTACTATTATTATTTCTTAAATTAATTGCATTAGACCAGGTTGTATTTTCATCTAAATAGATATCAAATCCAACATTAGAATTGAAACCCTTTCTCAATCTTTCATTGTTTCTAAATTCGTCAATATAATTTCTAACGGTTCCATTAGGATTTAAATATTCGGTAATAAATTTTGCTTTTCCTGGATTTTCTCTATAATTATATCCAGAAGTTGTATATACATTATAAAACTTTGACTTATAGTTGATGTTTCCAGATATTCCATAATTTAAAGGGTTTCCGGTTGAAGCTATTATAGCTCCATTCAACCCTTTGTTTTTTCCTTTTTTCAAAATAATATTCAATAAACCTCCACCCCCTTCAGAATCGTATCTTGCAGAAGGATTGGTTACTACTTCTACTTTATCTATTGCATCTGCAGGAATTTGGCGTAATGCTTCAGCAATATTAATTGCATTTGAAGGCTTTCCATCAATTAATATTCTAACATTCGCGTTTCCTCTTAAACTAACAGCTCCATCAGAATCTACTGTAACAGAAGGAATATTATCTAATACATCACTTACTGTTCCTCCTTTTACCAGTAAATCGGAACCTACATTATATACTTTTTTATCCAATTTTATTTCAACAGTAGTTTTTTCCGAGCGTATTACAACTTCATTTAACTGGTTAGCATCTTCATCTAGAAAAATAGTTCCCAAATTAGTACTTTCTTTATAGGTTTGTTGGTTTAACACAATTGCTTTAAATGAAATAAATTCAATTTTAACATTATAACTACCTGCATTTACTTCTATATTAAATTGTCCTTTTCCATCAGTGATACCTCCAAAAACTACTTTTGGGTTTTTTGTATTTGTAAAAGTTAAAGTAGCATATTCAAGAGGTTGTTTACTAACTTTCTCATTTACAATACCTGTGATGCTAATTTTTTTTATATCGGGTCTAGTTTGACCAAAATTAAATATCGAAAAGAAAAGAAGTACTAGTGTAAATGAATTTTTAAGGGTTTTCATGTTTTTTTTCTAAATTAGACTGCAAAAGTAAAACTAGGTTTATGGGTGAATTGCCAAAGATATGTTAAATAAATATTATATAATTCCGAGTGCTTTTTCAATTGGTCTGGCAACAATTGCTTTATTTCCGTTAATTACAATAGGTCTTTCAATTAATATAGGATTTTTTACCATAATTTCAATTAGATCTTTTGAAGAAAGTGATTTGTTTTTAAATTCTTCAATCCAAATTTTTTCTTTTTTTCTAACTAAATCAATAGGTGCGATTTCTAATTTTGAAATTATTTCTGTTAGCTCATCAATTGTTGGTGGAATTTCTAAGTACTTAATAACTTCAAATTTCTTACTTGAATTTTCAATTAACGATAGGCATTGTCTTGATTTTAAGCACCTTGAATTATGAAATATTGTGATCATTAGATTAGTTATTATTTTTTTTTACAAAGAAATTGATTTTCCTTAAAATTATAGTTAAATTGGCTAACAATTTTAAAATATTTTTAAATGTTTATAGAACAAGCTTATAAAGGAAATAATAAATGGTGGCGTGTTTTGTTTACCGCATTATTAACTTCAGGAATTTTTATTGCAAATTTTATTATGTATTTTCTTTCATCTAAAGAGCAAATGAAAGCTGCGTATGATTTAATGAAAGATATTCCAAATAATTTAAGTTTGATAATTAACCTAATTCCTTTCGTGTTTCTTTTGGGATTACTTTTTTTATTAGTTTATATAGTAAACAATAGAAGTGTTTTATCATTAACAACCTCAAGGTCAAAAGTTGATTATAAACGCATATTGTTTTCTTTTGGACTGATAGTATTTATATCTATTACAGGTTTTTTAGTCTCTTTTTATATTGATAATTCTAATATTGTTTGGAATTTCAAACCTCTAAATTTTTCCATTTTACTTATAATTAGTTTGATTTTATTTCCTTTTCAAATAGGTTTAGAAGAATATTTATTCCGTGGTTATTTCATGCAACAAATTGGAATTGCTTTTAGAAACAGATGGTTTCCGTTGCTTTTTACTTCAATAGCTTTTGGACTTTTACATTCAGCCAATCCTGAAGTTGCTGAAATGGGTTTTGGAGTCATGATCTTTTATATCGGCACTGGACTTTTATTAGGAGTTATGACTTTAATGGATGAAGGAATGGAATTAGCGCTTGGATTTCACTTTGGTAATAACCTAATGGTATCACTTCTACTGACTTCTGAATTTTCTGCTTTACAAACGGATGCCTTATTTAAATATACTGGTGTTGAAAATACTTCCGGAACATTGACAGAAATGATCATTTCTATTGCAATTACCTATCCAATTATTTTATTTATACTAGCTAAGAAATACAAATGGGCCAATTGGAAAGATAAATTAACGGGTAAGGTTAATTCACCAGATTCAATTATAAATGAATAATGTTGATTATAAAAAAGTTCACCCCAATTTTAAATGGAACGGAGTTGCGCTAAATCATAATAATTTTTTAATTGCAGCCTATGATCTAATCAAAGAAGGGCAAGAATTTGAAAGAAATGCAGGCGAATTTATTTTAGAATGGTTTAATTCACAAACTTATATTACCGTATCTACCTCAGGTACTACTGGCATTCCAAAGAAAATCAAAATCGATAAACAGGCAATGGTATTATCTGCATTAGCAACAGCTGATTTTTTTGATTTAAAAGCTGGTAACCGTGTGTTGAATTGTTTATCAACCAATTATATTGCTGGTAAAATGATGCTTATTCGCAGTATTATCTTTGGTTTTGAAATGGATTTTGTTGTGCCAACTTCTCATCCTTTAAGAGGCAAAACCGTTGTTTATGATTTTGTCGCCATGGTTCCGCTTCAGGTGGAAAACTCCTTAAATGAATTAATTTATGTCAAAAAACTAATAGTTGGAGGGGCAAAAATTAATGTAAATCTTAGAAATCAGCTTTTAAGTTTGCCGACATTAGTTTACGAAACCTACGGAATGACAGAAACAATCACTCATGTTGCTGCAAAGAGAATAAGCGATAATTATTTTTCAGTTTTGCCCAATGTTACCATATCAACCGATAATAGAAATTGTTTAGTAATTGATGTTCCTCGAATTTCTAATTCTATAATTATAACCAATGACGTGGTGAATATTATTAGTAATTCAGAATTTGAACTCCTTGGAAGAATTGATAATGTAATTAATAGTGCAGGAGTAAAGCTGTTTCCAGAGCAAATAGAAATGAAATTAGCCAATAAAATTCAAACTCGTTTTTTTGTAATCGGAATTCCTGATGATCAATATGGTGAGCAATTAGCACTTATAATAGAAGGAATTCCTGTTGTATTTGATCCTGATTTTTTCAATGACTTATCATCATATGAAAAACCTAAAAACATTTATTTTGTTTCCAATTTCGTAGAAACAGAAAGCGGAAAAATAAATAGAAATGAAACCTTGAATTTAATTGACTAGAAAATCATTTTTTTGAATTTCAATATCTTTAAGAGATTCAACAACTATTCTAGATTTCACCCATTTACTGGTTGCGTTAATTCTGATTTTTTCTCCTTTAATTTTAATATCAACTGGCATCTCAAAATTGGGTTCGGTTGCTTTCCAACGATAACACAATTTATAATTATCAATTTTCATTTCTAATTTCGGAATTGAGGT
>CALPMA020000112.1 GCA_943324545.2 Chitinophaga pinensis | reverse complement strand
TATGGCGGTAAAATAATCGAAACTCCCAACATTGATCAGCTAGCAAAAGAGGGAATGAAATTTTCTAATCATTATTGTGGATCTAATATTTGCGCTCCTTCGCGAGGGACTTTAATGACCGGAAAACATACAGGACATGCTTATATTAGAGACAATAAACCACTTCCTTATGAAGGAAATGAGCCTATTCCAGCAAGTGAAATCACGGTTGCCGAAATTTTGAAAACTGCGGGATATACAACTGGAGCTTTTGGGAAATGGGGATTGGGTTATCCAGCTTCAGAGGGATCGCCAAACAATCAAGGTTTCGATCAGTTTTATGGTTATAATGGTCAAATTCATGCCCATAATTATTTCACTTCCTATTTGCGTAAAAATGACCTAGTGGAATTAAATGCAAATATAGACACTCCTTATTCTGTGTATAGCGCTGATATTATTAAAGATAGAGCATTAGAGTTCGTTGAAGCCAATAAAAATAACCCTTTCTTCCTTTATTTTTGCCCTACTTTACCGCATAATCCGTATCACCAACCCGATGATAAAACATTAGAGTATTATGCAAAAAAAACAGGATTTCCCATAGGAGATGCTCATTCTGAAGATTTTAGTGTTCCTAAATATGCGGCATTAACGTCGAGATTAGACCAAGAAGTTGGCGAAATTGTGGCCAAATTAAAAGAACTGAATCTGTTGGATGATACCTTAATAATTTTCGCAAGTGATAATGGATCGGCGCTTACTAAGGAAGAAGATAGTTTTCTGCGTACTGGTGGAGATTTAAGAGGAAGAAAATCCGAAGTGTATGAAGGTGGAATTAAAAGCCCCTTAATTGCTTTTTGGAAAGGGAAAATTATTCCTGGAAGCAGTAGTAATCATATCTCCGCTTTTTGGGATTTTTTGCCTACTTGTGCAGAAATTGTAAAGGCAAAAACACCTGATAATATTGACGGAATTTCTTATTTACCTACACTATTAGGAAAAACTGACAAGCAAAAACAGCACGATTATCTGTATTGGGAACGCAGCCAAAGTCAAGCCATCAGAAAAGGGGACATGAAGGCAAATTTTGTTTACGATAAGGCAACCCAAAAACAAAATATTGAAATTTACAATCTTGCTCAAGATCCTTTTGAAAAAAATAATTTAGCCGAAACAATGCCAGATCTTAAAGCAGAGTTTATTAAAATAGTTCAAACCGCCAGAGTAGAATCTGAAATTTTTCCTTTAGTAAAAAAAGCAAAAAAAGCAAAGGTAAAAACCCATTAACCAATGAAAATCAAATATATAGTTTTAAGTTTTTTAGCTTTTATCGTTAGTTTAAAAAGCAACAGTCAAACAAATGATAAAACAGTAAAACCGAATATTGTTTTTATTTATTTAGACGATTTAGGATATGGAGATTTAAGTTGTTATGGAGCAACCGAAATAAAAACGCCCAATATTGATGCTTTAGCCAATGGAGGTGTTCGATTTACAAATGGATATGCTACTTCGGCAACTTGTACCCCAAGCCGTTATGGTCTGCTCACCGGAGTATATCCTTGGAGAAATAAAGACGCCAAAATACTTCCGGGATCTGCTCCTTTATTGATAGGTAAAGAGCAACTAACCATTCCTAAAATGTTAAAAGAAAAAGGATACCAAACTGCCGTTGTGGGCAAGTGGCATTTGGGTTTAGGAACAGGAATTGTAGATTGGAATCAACAATTAGATGCAGGTCCTAATGATGTAGGTTTTGATTATTCTTATATTATGGCCGCCACACAAGATAGAGTTCCTACTATTTACATCGATAATGGTAAAGTAGTAAATCTAGATAGCAAAGATCCCATTTTGGTAAATTATGATAAAAATTTTCCCGGTCAACCCACAGGTAAAGAAAATCCTGAATTGCTTTCCATGAAATGGCATCATGGTCACAACAGTTCGATTATAAACGGTATTCCTCGAATTGGTTATGTTTCTGGTGGAGCCAGTGCCAATTGGAGTGATGTCGATTTAGCAGATGATTTCTTGGCCAAAGCGCAAACCTATGTAAAAACCCATAAAGAGAATCCGTTTTTCTTATATTATGCTTTAAATCAGCCCCATGTTCCTCGTACTCCTAACCCTAGATTTGTTGGAAAATCAGGCATGGGCCCTCGTGGAGATGTTATTTTGGAAGCAGATTATTGCGTGGGCGAAATAATTAAAACCTTAAAAGAAGAAGGAGTTCTAGACAATACCTTGATTGTATTTTCAAGCGATAATGGACCCGTATTGAATGATGGCTATTATGATGATGCTGTTGAAAAACTGGGCAATCATAAACCAAATGGTCCTTTGCGGGGCGGAAAATATAGTCTGTTGGAAGCAGGTACACGAGTACCATTTTTCACCTATTGGAAAGGTCAAATTAAGCCTTTAGTTTCAGATGCATTGGTGTGCCAAATCGATTTATTGGAATCCATAGCCAAGTTGGTCAATGTTGATGTAAAAAGTACAGACAGTCAGGAACTTTTAGATGTTTTTATAGGTAAAAGCGCTAAAGGAAGAACAAATTTAGTTATTGAAGCCAACACTAAAACGGCTTTTCGACAAGGCGATTGGATGATGATTCCGCCTTATCCTGGCGATCCAATTCTAGAGGAAGTTAATATTGAAATGGGAAATGACAAAGATTTTCAATTGTATAATTTAAAAAAGGATATTGGTCAAAAAAATAATCTTGCCAAAACCCAACCCAAAAAATTGAAAGAATTGATGAAAAATTTCGAATTGATTCGGGGGAACAGTTATAATAATGTGGAAAAAATAGAATTGAAATAACAATGAAAAAACAAGCTATTTTTTTAATACTAATTACGCTATTCTTTTGTTCGAAAGTTCTTAGTCAAAGTAACATAAACAATAGCGAATGCGTTACCCTTAATCCAGAAAACTTTAATAAGGTGATTGATGGAAAACAAGTGGGTTTGTTTTTTCTTAAAAATGGAAATCTAACGGCCGCCATCACTAATTATGGCGGCCGTATTGTTAGTTTATGCGCTCCAGACAAAAACGGTCAAAAGGCCGATGTAGTTCTGGGCTTCAAAAGTATTGACGATTACTTAAAGGCGACTGGTGTATATCATGGCGCTATCGTCGGTAGGGTAATCGGAAGAATTGCTAAAGGAAACTTTGAACTAGACGGAAAAATTCTTTCTCTACCTATAAATAATGGCGCCAATCACCAACATGGGGGATCCAAAGGGTTTCATAATCAAGTTTGGGAGGTAAAAACGGTTACAGATAGTACCCTTGTATTGTCTTATATTTCTGTTGATGGAGAAATGGGATATCCTGGGACTCTAAAAGTAGAAGCGACGTATCAGTTGAATTCAAATAATGAATTGAGCTTGAAATTATTAGCTACAACCGATAAAACAACTATTGTAAATTTGACTAATCACGCTTTTTTTAACCTTGCAGGCGAGGGGAATGGATCTATTTTAGACCATATTCTAACGATTCCATCCAATTATTTTTGCGTCGTGAATCCCGACAAAATTAAAACAGGAGAGATTCTAAAAGCTGCAGGATCCCCTTTTGATTTTAGAAAAGGAAAATCCATTGGTAAAGACATCATTTTAGAAAACACTAATGAACAGTTAAAAATAGCTGGCGGTTACGATCAAAGTTATGTCTTAAAGAAAAAACAAAGTGCTAAAATTGTTTTAGCTGCAACTGTTGTCGATCCAAAAAGCGGTCGCAAATTAGAAGTTTTGACCAATAATTTGGGGGTACATTTTTTTAGTGCCAATTTTTTTAAAGGAACCGATGTTGGAAAAATGGAAAAACCATTTAATTTCAGAGAATCGTTTGCCCTAGAAACCCAAGACTATAACACTCCAAATCAAAAATCTTTTCCAACGCTTCTTCTCAAACCTGGTGAAAAATATGAGACCTATACTATTTTCCGTTTTTCTTGCCTAAATTAATAAAATAGTGGGTAATTCTAATTTTCTTGACTACATCAATAAATTAAAAAATCTTCCTTTCGTTTTTATCATACATAATTTTATTAGTGATGCTTTCCATTCCAACATATTAAACACTGAAAGTATAAGAAATAAAAAAGTTCCATCATAAAGGTATTTGAGTTAAATATCAATAAAGAATTGCAATATCACTTTCAAAGTCCATTAACTTAAATTCAAATTAATAATATTAACAACAAATCAAAAAAACATTTATCTTTGAATTATTAACTAATTGCTCTAATTTAGAGACTGATTTTTAGTTTGAAAATATAGTATATAAAAAATATAAACAATCAATGCAAAGAATTTTAACATTATTAATTATATCATTTTTTTATATATATTCATATGGTATACAGAGTGACAATATTTTTTTTAAAAATATTGATAATAAACAAGGTTTATCGCAAAATGGCATAACAACAATATTTCAAGATAGAGATGGATATATGTGGTTTGGTACTCACTATGGATTAAACCGCTATGATGGCGTAAATATTAGGTCCTTTTATGCGTCAAATTCTTTCAACGATATTTCAGACAATACTATAAATTCAATTACTCAGGATCTTGCCGGTAATATTTGGATTGCTACAGAACAGGGCCTTACTGTTTATAACCCTATTACACATAAATTTTATAATTTAAAAAAATATAATCCAAAAAATAATCTTTTTGGTCAAAATATACAATCCATTAAATTAATTGATGGTAAAATTATGTTCACTAGTCAAAATGGACTTTGGAGTATCAATTCGGGAAAAGAACTTTTTACGGAGGAAAACACAAAATCAATTTGCGAAAAGAGTATTCGATATAAAATTCCTTCTAGTTTAGACCTTGAATCTTTAAAAATTCATAAAAAAGATAAAAATGGAAACTATTGGTTGACCAATAAAAACCAAGTTGTTTTAACCAAAATCAGTAGTAATCAAATAATTATTTTAGCTAAAATCCGCATAGGACAGTCTGCGGATGTAACTATATCTGCTTTTTTTCAAGATAATTTTTCAAATACCTGGATAGGTACACAAAACAATGGTTTATTTCATTTAAATGAAGATAAAGGAAACTATTTAGTAACTAAAATTTATCCAAAAAAGGATTCTGTCATCAATTTTTCTAGAATAGCAAACATCATTCAAGATCATCAAAACAATCTTATTGTTACTTCCCGTGCTAACGGGGCTATTAAAATAAATAAAGAAGCCCTAAAGAAAAATGATTTTTCCTCTGCAACTATTACCGCAATTGATTTACCTACAAGAAAAATTAAAAGTATTTTTATTTCTCGAGATAAAACCCTTTGGATTGGATCATTAGGAAATGGTGTGTTTTTTCAAAATAATTCTGGACTAAAATTTAAAAATTATCATATTAAAGATAATAAAAGCAACTCAATAATTAGTAATACAAGATCAATTATTAAAGATGACTTTAATAATTTGTGGGTAGGTACTTTATTTGAAGGGCTTTTTATTTATGACACGACCAATCAAAAAATTGTGAAGTCAATACTTAATGGAAAATCGATCTTTGCATTATCCAAAATCGACAACCAACACATCTTAGTAGGTACCTCAGACGGATTATATCTAGTCACATTTACCAAAAATAATTATATTACTAAAAAGCTTATTACGAAAAATAAAACTAATCCAATTGTTTTTTCAATTGCGAATGTCAAGAATCATT
>CALPMA020000111.1 GCA_943324545.2 Chitinophaga pinensis | reverse complement strand
CTTGGAAATATACTCCCTATTTGGCCATACTGCTATCAGAATTAAAGATTCATCCAACTTTGTTGATCAAGTTTATAACTATGGAACCTTTGATTTTAGCACTCCTAATTTCTACCTGAAATTTGTAAAGGGAGATTTACAATATTTAGAAACAAGTTGCACCTTTGAAGAATTTTTCCAAGAATATTTGTATGAAAAACGAAGTATTGACGAGCAAGTACTCGACTTATCTCAAAACAAAAAACAAGCCCTTTTTGATTATTTAAATGCCTCTTTACAATCGGAAGAGCGATTTTACACGTATAAATTTATTGATAAAAATTGTACGACAATGGTGGTCCAAACCCTAAATAAAATTATCGGAAAACCAATTATAGGAATTAATTCGATTGCTGCTCCTTCTTGCAGAAAAATACTCTACCCTTATTTTAACGGGCATTTTTATACGCAATTGGGCACCAGTATTATTTTTGGGAGTAAGGTAGATTTACAAAGCGAACAAGTGTTTTTACCTTCTGAACTGTATAACAATATCCAAAATTTGAAGGTTAACAATCAACCTATATGCAAGGAAAATAGAAAAATACTAGACCTGGCGAAAACCGAAACCCCCTTTTCGTGGTGGGATAACTTTTATGTTTTTTTCCTGTTTTTCGTTATTATTTTAATTTTAAATAAACCCGCCATTTACAAGGGCTATTTTTTGCTTCTGGGTTTACTGGGCTCGTTCTTTATTTTTGCTGGCTTTTTCTCATTACACAGTGAATTACTCAATAATTACAACGTATTATTATTTAATCCATTTTTGTTTTTTGTAATTTACTTTGAGATAAAAAACAATAAAAAGTGGTTATTATATTCTAGTATTTTCTCTTTGATCTGTTTATTAATTTATATAATTATATTAATAAATAAACCTTATTTAGGAATTGTAGCTCCATTAATAATTACCAGTGGGGTTCGACTAGTTCAACTAATCATAAAAAAATAAGAGCTAAAAAAAAACAGTATTCTAAGAATACTGTTTTTTATAATAATTGGCATATTCGCCAGAAGTTACATTTTTGAGCCAGAGCTCATTGCTTAAGTACCAATTAACCGTTCGCTCTAAACCTTGTTCGAAGGTTACTGATGGTTTCCAACCTAATTCTTTATTAATTTTTGAAGCATCAATAGCATATCTCAAGTCATGACCTGGTCGGTCTTTTACGTAAGTAATCAATTCCGCTGAAGTGCCTGGTTCGCGACCTAATTTAGTGTCCATTATCTGACAAAGTAATTTCACCAAATTTATATTTTGCCATTCATTGAATCCCCCAATATTATAGGTTTCATGATTTCTACCTTCGTGAAATACTAAATCTATAGCTACAGCGTGATCTTCAACAAATAACCAATCACGAGTATATTTACCATCACCATAAACGGGCAGTGGTTTATTATTAATGATGTTATTAATAAATAGCGGGATTAATTTCTCAGGAAAATGATTTGGCCCGTAGTTATTCGAGCAATTGGTAATCACGTAAGGCAAATCGTAGGTTTCTCCATAGGCACGAACAAAATGATCAGAACTTGCTTTTGATGCGGAATACGGTGAGTTAGGATCGTAGGAAGTAGTTTCTGTAAATAAACCTTCGGCACCTAAACTACCATAAACCTCATCGGTACTAATGTGATAAAATCGTTTTCCTTCTTCCTTGCCTTTCCATTGTTTTTTAGCTGCATTAAGCAAATTCATTGTGCCAATAACATTTGTTTTCACAAAAGATAAAGGATCCTCGATAGAACGATCAACATGAGATTCTGCGGCAAGATGCAAAATACCATCAAATTGATGCGTTTCGAATAAGGTGGTGATAAATTGTTCGTCTACAATATCGCCTTTTACAAAAATATAATTGTCTTTATTTTCTATATCGGCAATATTCTCTAGATTCCCAGCATAAGTCAATGCATCTAAATTAAAGATATGATAGTTTGGGTACTTATTTACAAACCTCCTAACCACATGCGATCCTATAAAACCTGCACCTCCGGTAATTAATATTTTTTTCATAGTTACTTTTTAGCTTCCAATACCTTGATAAATAAAACCAATGTCTGTTAATTTCTTTCGATCTAAAATGTTTCTACCATCAAAAATAAAAGCAGGTTTTTCCATATTTTCAAATAGTATTTGCCAATCGTAAGTTTTAAATTCGTCCCATTCCGTTAAAATTGCAATTGCATGCGCATTTTTACAAGCCGAATAAGGATCTTCAAAAACCGTAACTCCCTTTTTATTTAATTCTGGTTTTCTAGATTCTAAATAATCTAAATCCGCTAAAATTTTATTCTCCGTAACTTTAGGATCAAAAACTGCTATATTAGCTTCCTCTTTTAGTAAATAATCGGCAACGTAAATAGCAGCAGATTCTCGGGTATCGTTGGTGTCTTTTTTAAATGCCCAACCTAAGAAAGCAATTTTCTTAGCTGAAATGGTATTGTAAAGTGTGGTAATAATATTTTTTGCGAATCGATCCTTTTGATGATCATTCATTATGATCACTTGTTCCCAATAATCGGCTACTTCATTTAACCCAAATGATTTGGATATGTATACCAAATTTAAAATGTCTTTTTGAAAGCAAGAACCTCCAAAACCAACTGAAGCTTTTAAAAATTTAGGTCCAATTCTACTATCCATTCCAATTGCTTTTGACACTTCAGTGATATCAGCACCTGTTTTTTCACATAATTCAGACATGGCATTAATAGAGGAAATTCGCTGCGCTAAAAAAGCATTTGCGGTAAGCTTTGACAATTCAGACGACCAAAGATTTGTAGTTAAAATTTGATTTTTAGACACCCATTTTGAATAAATTGCTACTAATTTATTAATTGCAATTTGACCTTCTTCAGATGGATCACCGCCAATTAAAACTCTGTCTGGGTTTAACAAATCAGAGACAGCGGTTCCTTCTGCTAAAAATTCAGGATTAGACAAGATTTGAAATTTAACACCATTTCCAGTATTATCTAAAATACTTTTGATAGCCTCTGCAGTTCTAACGGGAAGGGTCGATTTTTCAACAACTATTTTATCGTTTTTGGCAATTTTGGCAATTTGCCTTGCGCAAAGTTCAATGTATTTTAAATCAGAAGCCATTCCTTTTCCTGCTCCATAAGTTTTTGTTGGAGTGTTAACCGAAATAAAAATCATTTCTGCTTCATCAATTGCAGTGTCTACATCGGTAGAAAAAAACAAGTTTTTATTTCTTGACTCGCTTACAATAGCACTCAAACCTGGTTCGTAAATTGGAATATTATCAATATTTGGGTCATTCCAAGCTGCAATTCTATCTGCATTTAGGTCTACTACTGTAACTTTAATATGAGGGCATTTTTGTGCTATAATTGCCATTGTTGGTCCTCCAACATAACCTGCACCAATGCAACAAATTTTAGTAATTTCCATTTATTATGATTGAAATTTAATTATTCTTAAAGGTGCTTTCAAAGGGAATTCGCTGTAAAATACTTCTTCCTAAAGTAACTTCATCTGCATATTCCAACTCATCACCTACCGATATTCCTCTTGCGATAGTAGAGGTTTTAACATTACTTTTTTTAATTTGCTTGTAAATGTAGAAATTAGTGGTATCTCCTTCCATAGTTGAGCTTAACGCAAATATTAGCTCGTCTACCTTACCCGAATTTACTTTTTCAACCAATGAATTTATTTTCAATTGGCTCGGCCCCATTCCATCCATTGGAGATATTTTACCTCCTAGGACATGATAAATTCCTCTATATTGACCTGTATTTTCTATTGCCATAACATCCCGGACATCTTCTACCACACATATCAATTGATGATTTCTTTTATCATTTGAACAAATCTCACAAATTGCTATATCTGAAATAGTATGGCAACTTTCACAAAAATTTATATTATCTCTAAAATTTGTCAAAGCATTTGATAAAAAAATTGTTTGTTCTTTCGGTTGTTTTAACAAATGTAAAACTAATCTCAAAGCCGTTCTTTTACCAATTCCAGGTAATTGAGCCATTTCGTTTACCGCAGCTTCTAATAATTTAGATGAAAAATCCATTTTACAAATGTACTAAAATTGTTTATTTATGAAAGTGAGTTATTCTATTTTCAAAATTGAATTTACAATAAATTGGATTAATTAAAAATTATTGTGACTCCATATAAGTAAACAAAAATTTGGAATAACACTGCCATATTTATTAACGAGAATTATCATTAAGACAAGAACAATCACAAGAGCCAAATAAACGATAATTTAACATGTCGCCTAAGAGAATATAAGAAAAATGAAAACTTTGTGGAGCATTTGCAATGGGAAACCTTAAATTACTATAAAAGGGAAATAGGATCTATTTTACTTAAATTTTTGGAAGTAAAGGGACGACTATTTCTTTGCATTGTCTTTTTATCTCAAAAAAAATCACTTTATTATAATTGGATTATTGTATTGCAATTACTATGCGCAATAATAATAGTCTACTTAAACTGTAATTTTAGTTATAATTTTATTTTAATTGTCTAATTGATTATAATTCGAATTCATACTTACAAATTCAGGTACTATTTCTTTCATTTTTGAAACAAGTTCATTTTTGTTATTTCTGTTAGCGATCGTAATCAATTCTTCAATTTTACTAAAAAATAGATCATAATCATCACAAGTGTCTTTAGCAATCATAATTTTACTATTATGAGTAGGAATTGATTTGGAATTGTCATTTAAAAGTTCTTCATACAATTTTTCTCCAGGACGTAATCCTATGGTTTTAATTTTAATATCTTTTTCAGGAATAAAACCTGCTAAACGTATCATTTTTTTTGCAAGATCAATAATTTTAACCGGTGCTCCCATATCAAAAATAAATATTTCTCCTCCATTACCCATAGCTCCAGCTTCTAATACTAATTGACAAGCTTCGGGTATGGTCATGAAATAACGAATTACATCAGGATGGGTAACCGTTACTGGACCTCCATTTTGAATTTGTTCAGTAAATAAGGGCACGACAGAACCGTTTGAACCCAAAACATTTCCAAATCGTGTGGTTATGAATTTAATTTTTGAATTACCATTTTTAGATTTAGCACTCATTCCTTGAATGTATATTTCGGCAATTCTCTTACTCGCACCCATTACATTGCTGGGATTTACAGCTTTATCGGTAGATACAAAAACAAAGTTTTTTACCCCATATTCTGCTGATAAATTCGCAACATTTATAGTTCCAATTACATTAGCAAAAATTGCTTGGGAGGGATTTTCTTCCATCATGGGTACGTGTTTATATGCTGCTGCATGATAAACAACCTGTGGTTTATAACTTTTAAAAATATCCTTTAGGGTGTCACTATTTCTTACATCGCCAATAACCGTTCTAATAATAGTTTTAGTATTCAATTTTTGTAATTCTGAACTAAAATGATGAAGAGGTGTTTCGGCTTGATCCAAAATAATTATCTCTTTTGGCTTAAATCTGATAATTTGTCTAGTCAATTCACTACCAATTGAACCTGCAGCTCCTGTAATCAATACCGTGTTTTTATTTATTTGATTTGATATTGGTTCTTGATCTAAAGAAATTGTACTTCTATCTAATAAATCTTCAATTTTAAATTCAATAACCTTTTTCGAAATTGCTTCTTGATTTTCCCAATCGGTT
>CALPMA020000110.1 GCA_943324545.2 Chitinophaga pinensis | reverse complement strand
ATTAGCATCTACAATATCAAAATCTTGAAAATTCTCCAATTGTAATAATTGAGCTAAACTTAATTTTGAAATTAACAATGCATTTTGAGCAATTACAATCGCTTGATTATTGGAAGCAACTGTCGCTTTAATATCTAGCAAATCTCCTCGAGGAACGACGCCAGCATTCACTAATTCTTGTGAGCGTAGCAATTGTTTTTCATTATTGGAAAGTTGTTCTTTTTGAACTTTTAAATTCTCTTTATTGAATAATATTTGCAAAAAAGCATTGGCAATATTTAAAGAAACGTCATCCTGCATTTTTGAAAGCTGGTAGGAAGACGCTAAAAGTGTTAGATTGGCTCTTCGTAAACGGTTTTGATTTTGCATCCCGTTATAAACATCAACATTAGAATTTATTCCCGCAGCCGTAAATTGAGTCGTTTGATTTTCTAATAAACCAGTGGTTATGTTTTGGTTTAAACCAATATTCCATGAATGCGAACCATTGATATTTAGTGAAGGTAAGAAACCGCCAATCGCCGAAGATTTGTCTATTGCGGCAGATTTCGCATCCAATTGCGATTGTTTAATTGAAATATTGTTTTTGATGGCGTAGTTAACACATTCTTCTAGGGTCCATTTTTTTGATTGTGCTTGAGAAAGTACGCTCAACAAAAGAAAAGATAGAAATGCGATTTTAGTAATGTATGTTTGTTTCATGTGATACCAATTTCTAAATCGATGGATACAAGTGCAAAATTAACTTTTTTTAGCAATTTATACTAAATTTAACTTAATCTTATTAAACGAATTATTAGGATTTATGTTACCGAGATTTTAGTTTTTGAGAAAAATTAAAATTAATTTTACACTTTAATTATAAAATAAAAATCTTTTTGAGAACAATTTCTAAAATCAGTCTTCTTTTTGTGCTAACTCTTTTTTACAGTTGCGCCACTACTTCAAAAATTACTGCATTAAAACCAGAACCAGATGATGCTTCGCCTTTAGTGTATGAAAATACTCCCTCTTTTATTAGTATTCCAATTGACATTAAGCTAAAAGATATTGAAAATCAGACAAATAAATTAATGAATGGGCTGATTTATGAAGATACTAAAATTGAAGATGACGATATTCAAATTTCAATTTGGAAGTTGGCCCCTATTTCAATTACCAATTTAGAGGGAAAGATTAAAACTGTTTTACCTTTAAAAGCGGCCATTAAATACAGAATTGGTACTGACAAATTGGGAATTGCATTGTACAGCACTCAAGAATTTAATTTAAACGGAAAAATCACTTTATTGAGTGACGTGAAATTATCCAATTGGAAGTTAAGCACAAAAACGGAGTTTAAATCTTTGGATTGGAATGAAAGTCCAACGACTGTAGTTATGGGTAAATCGATTCCAATTACTTATCTTATTAATCCTACTATAAAATTATTTAAATCGAAAATTGAGCGAACTATAGACGAAGCAATTGAAAGTTCAATGGATTTTAAACCAAATGTACTTGATGCATTAAAGAAAATATGTACTCCATTTCAAATGAATGAAACCTTTGAAAGTTGGTTGCGAATTGTACCAATAGAATTGTACGCAACTGACGCCCGATTTATAAAAGACAATATTTCGTTAGCCATGGGATTAAAGTGCAATATGGAGACATTAATAGGGCAAAAACCATTGACTAAATATGACAAGAACAAAATAGTTTTAAAATCGGTGACTCAAATGCCTGATGCTATTTCTGCGAATATTGTTGCGGTTTCTAGTTACCAAGATGCCTCAAAAATAATCACTAAAAATTTTGCTGGTCAAGAATACGGATCTGGAAGTAAAAAAGTAACCGTTCAAAATGTGGCTATTTGGCACAAAAATGGCAAAATGGTGATTGCTTTAGATATGTTGGGCTCTATTAATGGAACGATTTATTTAGCGGGAGTTCCAAAATATAATGAAACAACGAAAGAAATCTATTTTGATGAATTGGATTACGTTTTAGATACAAAAAGCAAATTGATGAAAACTGCCAATTGGTTGGCTCAAGGGTTGATATTGAAAAAAATTCAAGCAAGTTGTCGTTATTCTATTCAGTCGAATTTAGAAGATGGAAAAAAGAGCATGATGAATTATTTAAAGAATTATTCTCCAATGCCGGGAATAGTAATTAATGGAAAAATTGATTCCGTTGACTTTCAAAAAATCCAGTTGACCAACAAAGCGATTATTGCCTTTGTTAAAGTAAATGGTAATGTGAAAGTTGCTGTTGATGGTTTGAAGTAACTACGCTTTTATATTTTTTTTGTACATTTTATAGACCGCAAAAAAAACTAAACCTACCAAAATATAAGGAATTACCATTAGGTAAACAATGCCGTCGTTAATTCCTTTGGCTTTGGCAGTATTCCCTTCGCTTTCAAGGGCTGCTCTACACATTGCGCATTGTGCATTTGTAGTGATGGAAAAGAAAATGAAAGCCAGAAATACAAGAACAGAAGTACTTAATTTCCTTCGCCTTTTGACTTTACACTTTTGACTTTCGACTTTAATTAACATAATAAGGAGAGATCATCACATATACTAAAACTCCGGTAACAGCTACGTAAAGCCAGATTGGAAAAGTGATTTTTGCAATTTTTTTATGCTTATCGAATTTATCAGCCAAGGCACGAACATACGTTATTAAAACTAGCGGAATCGTAGCAATAGATAATGTGATGTGAGAAATTAGAATGAAAAAATAAACAAATTTTAAAGTTCCTGTTCCGCCGTAAGGAGTAGAATCGGTGGTCATGTGATATACGATATATAAAACTAGAAACACTAAAGAGCAACCAATTGCAATTTTCATAAGTGACTCATGTAGTTTGCGATTACCATTTTTAATTGCCAATACTGCAGTGACTAACAAAACAGCTGTAATTCCGTTTATTGTAGCGTAGATAGGAGGCAAAATTGGCATTGGAGCTACGTTAAAACCTATATCTTTAAGTTTTATTTTAAATAGAACTGCAACGGCAACGGGAATTATTACAGATAAAGCAATAATCCAATTGTTGTATTTTTTTTCAATGTTATTCTTTTCCATAATTATTCTTTTAATAAAATTGCTATGTCTTGTTGTAGGGTTCTAACTCCTTCTTTTTCTAATCCATCATAGTAAAGAATTGGATTTCCGAAATCGTCTTTTCGACAACGAATATCGCCATTTTTATCTATTAATGCAAATAACCCAGAATGTTCAAAACCGCCACTCACTTTTGAATTTTGACCAACATAAACATTAAATCCTTTATTTGCAAGATCAAAAATCTTGGTCTTATCACCCGTTAAAAAATGCCAATTAGATGATTTTACCCCTAATTTATTTGCGTGTTCTTTTAGCACATCTGGAGTATCATTCTCGGGATTGATGGTGATAGAAGCGATTCCAAAATTAGGATTTCCAAAAAAAGTATTTTGAATCGTCAACATATTCATATTCATTTTTGGGCAAATTGTTGGGCAAGTGGTAAAGAAAAATTCTAATACATATACTTTTCCTACAAACTCTTTATTGGATATCAATTTATTATTTTGATCGGTAAGTTCAAATTGTGGCGCTGGACCAATGGTCAATAATTTAGAGTTTTCTACTGAAGAATGATTGGAAACATTATCCAACCTATCGCCTTTAACAACTTCTCCATTTTTAATTCTATCGATAATTCTAGGAACTGCAAAGATTCCAAAAACTAAAATGACAAAGAAGATCCCGATATATGATTTATTTTTTATCATTTTGAAATTATATTTTTCTTGTTGCGTTTTTATTTTTTTTCAAAGCTGCCCTGTATTCGTATAAAATAATTTTGAAGTCGTCTAGCATGATATTTCCTAATTCGGCTGGTGAAGAAGTATCATAACCTTCTTTGTATTCACTCTTTTTCTTTCGACCACGAAGGTTTCTGCTTTTGTCTACAATAAATACATTCGAAGTCCCAAAGTCGGAATTTAGTTTATTTTGCAATTTCATTTGATTGTAAAATTGTTGAATTTGATCGGTGGATGCAAATACAAATTGCCATTTCGTCACATCGGTAAACTTTGAAAATTGCTTCACAATATACCTTGCATCATTTTCAGTTCCTAATGGACATATCACTACAAATTGCAAGTCTTTGAAAGCATGGTATTGCTGGTATATTTTCTGATTTAAATTAAAATAGTTTCCTCTATTTTCTAATAAATCAGTTCCTGAAAAGCTAAGAATCGTAATTTTATTATTAAGAGTTACTTTATTACCATTTAAGGAATTCCAATTTCCTAAATCGGATATTTTAGGAGTTACCGTTGGAAGTGTAGTAAAACTATTCACTCCTGAAGCGAAAAATAGATAGGCGACAATAGGTAGGATAAACAAGACAAATAAAACTAGATTTTTTTTCATTATTTCTTAGAGATAATTTATGTAAAAATAAAAAAAGGTACGCAATGCGTACCCTTTTTTTGAATTAATATGTTGTTAAAAATTCCATTTAATTGTAGAATTTTTGAAAATTTCAAAAATATAATCGGCTTCTGTTAATAAAATAAATAATAAGTAGAGTACCAAGAATATTACTGGAACTACAACTACATTTCTGAGTATTGATTTTTCACCTTCCATGTGCATAAATGCCCATACAATATAATAAGCTTTAAAAATGGTTAGGATATAGAAAATCCAATTTAATAAATTCATTCCTAGAAAATGAGTCAAGTGTAATGATTCAGGTTTAATAATCCCTAAAAATACTTCCACAGTGGTTACCACTGATAACAATCCGAAAACAAACCAAATTCTTTTTGTGTTAGAAACGTGAACGTCTGACATAATATAACTTTTGAAAGATTAAACGAGATAGAAAACTGTAAATACGAATACCCAAACTAAATCGACAAAGTGCCAATATAATCCGACTTTTTCTACCATTTCATAGCTTCTTCTTTTCTCATAAGTTCCAAGAAGAACGTTAAAGAAAATAATGATATTGATAATAACTCCTGAAAATACGTGAAAACCGTGGAATCCTGTTATAAAGAAAAAGAAATCGGCAAATAATTTACTTCCGTATTCGTTTCTAATTAGGTTGGCCCCTTCAACTACTATGGTAGCATTGGCTAATCTATGTTCAGATTCTGCTCTGGTAAGTATCGTTTTGTGTTTTACTTTATTTAAAGTAGCATTGTTTTTTGGATCCGCTTTTGAAGTGGCATTGTCTTCATAAATAACCTCTGTTCTGATTAACAATTCAGGATGCGCTTTGAAACCCGCTTGAACCTCAGCAACGGTATAGGTTGGTAAGGAACCTTCCTCCATAAACCATTTCCCTTTATTTTTTGTCAATTGTTCTCTTTCTTTTGGAAGAGAAACAGCAAAATCAGATAATTTTACTCTTTTGCCAGTATTATCCACAAATTGAAGTAAACTTCCACCTTTAGTTTCGATAGCTCCATATTCCCCTTTTATAAAGTTAGACCATTCCCAAGCTTGAGAGCCCACGAATATTAAACCTCCAATAATGGTTAAGAACATGTAAAAAGTAACTTTAGCTTTATTTAGATGATGTCCTGCATCAACAGCTAAAACCATTGTAACGGAGGAGAAAATTAAAATAAAAGTCATTAATGCTACGTAATACATTGGTGCTGAAACACCATGTAAAAAAGGAAAGTGGGTAAACACCTCATCGGCTAAAGGCCAAGTTTCAATAAATTTAAATCTTGAAAAACCATAAGCTGCTAAAAATCCAGAGAATGTTAAAGCATCTGATACGATAAAAAACCACATCATTAATTTACCATAACTTGCTCCCATTGGCTCATTTCCGCCACCCCAATTATTTTCTTCACTATTTGCAGTAGTAACTGTCGATCCCATATT
>CALPMA020000109.1 GCA_943324545.2 Chitinophaga pinensis | reverse complement strand
TGTTCGATGACTTTGTCACCTTTTAATTTAATTTCAGTCACTTTTTTATGATTTACAATAAACTTGTTTACAAAGTTAGTAAAATAGGACTTCAATTAAAGAATTTTAATATTATTTTTGTAAAAAAAAATTAAGTGAAAGTTTATTTTTTGGGCACCGGTACTTCGCAAGGAATTCCAGTAATTGGCAGTAATCATCCTGTTTGCCTTAGCGAGAATCGAAAAGATAAAAGACTTAGAGTTTCGGTTTGGGTTTCCTGGGATAATTTTTCTTTAATTATAGATTGTGGTCCCGATTTTAGACAGCAAATGTTAGTCTCAAAATGTCCAAAAGTAGATGCTATTTTATATACCCATGAACATTCGGATCACACTGCAGGATTGGACGATATTAGACCTTTTAATTTTAAACAAGGCAATATTCCAATTTATGCACACCAACGTGTTTTAGATAATTTAAAACGACGGTTTGATTATGTTTTTGAAACCGAAAACAAGTATCCTGGTGCTCCAACAGTATGCCCAATTGAAGTGATTAATAATGATTCATTTGTAATAGGGGGAAAAGAAATTATTCCAATTAATGTAATGCATGGAAGCCTCCAAGTTTTTGGTTATAGAATTGAATCTTTTGCTTATTTAACCGATGTTAAAACTATTAATAATCAAGAACTTGATAAATTAAAAAATTTAGATGTTTTAGTCGTAAATGCCTTGAGAGAGGAACATCATAACACTCATTTTAATTTGCAAGAAGCATTAGATTTTATAGAAATAGTAAAACCAAAAAAGGCTTATTTAACGCACATTAGTTACCATTTAGGATATCATGATGAAGTTCAAAATAAACTTCCGGATTCTATTTATTTAGCTTATGATAATCTAGAATTAAAATTTTAAATATGAAACAATCACTTTTACTTTACCTTTTTATTCTTGCCATAGTATTCAATATTTTCACGTATGAGTATTTTTCAAAAAAAGTTCAATTTCAAGATTCGAAAATTGAGAAATTGACTAATAAAATTAAAGCAAAGGAGTCGGATTTTAATTCTAAACTTCAAGATGTAAATTATTTTTCATTTGAAAATAACGAAAAAGCTCAAAATTATTTTTATTCACCAATCCCACAACAAAATTTTGAGGTCAATTTATTAATTCCCTCATTAAAAGATAAATTATTAGAATTTAATGATAACCCCAACGGAAATCCATATACAGGTCAAGAGAAATTAGGGCCAAACAAGTTTATCATTAATAAAATTAAAGTTATTAATCACCGATGGATTATTGCTGACTTTAGCGATGGAGATTATTGGGGCGAAGTTTTATTGAAGTATTTTGTCAATGAAGACAAAAGCTTTTCGTTTGAAGTTAATCAATCGTTATTGTATCCAAAACAGTAACTAGTTCTAGATTAATTAGTTTTTATGCAACCAATCTTTTAAATCAAAAAAGTTCTGTGGTGAAACCCCATGACCAATAGGATATTCTTTATAAGTGGAATTAATTGCTAGATTTTTCAAAATAGGATCTGTTTTTCGAGCCCATTCTACAGGAATTACTTGATCAACAGTTCCATGGGATGAAAATATTTTCAAACTACTAAAATCATTATTCTGATAGTTTGGGATATTTATATCCAAATTTATATAACCACTTAATGCTCCAACCTTATGAACAATGGTGGGATAAGAAAGCGCAATTGAATAGCTTAAAATAGAACCTTGACTGAAACCGATTAATGTAATTTTTGAATCGTCAATTGGGAATTTTAATTTAAGTTCTTTTATAAATTTAACTACTAAATCTCTCGAAAGAATTGCTTGTTCATGATCTGAAAATTTATTTTGATCAGCATCAAAATTGATAGTATACCAGGCATAACTCCCATATTGTAAATCATATGGTGCTCTGGCAGAGATTACATAATATTCATCAGGTAATTCTGAGGCAAAAGAGAATAAATCGGCTTCGTTACTCCCATATCCATGTAATAATAACAATAATGGATTTTTATCTAATAGTATTTTAGGCTCGCGAATTTGATATTCTAATGATAATTCCATTATTAAGATATAGTTTTAAACCAATTTTGAAAGAAGTGACCTAAAATTGGAATTGGTTTTTCAGATCCGCTAATTGCACTAAATATTCCATAAGTCCACAATATAGAAACTGAAATCCACATTGGAACAGAAATAAAAAGGGTATTGAAATTGCTTATTATTAATCCTAAAGAAATGAATGTTAGTGAAATTCCTAATGCTTGACGAATGTGAAATGAAGCAAATGAATTTTTGTTTTCGCTATTCATAGACATAGCGATAAGTACACCTACAATTAAAATATAGCTTGTTATTGCTATTGTTTTTCCTTCTTCAACAGAATTTTCCATTTTTTATTTAAATATTTATGATAAAACTAATTTTTCTTGATTGTAAATTCCATATACTTTTCCTTTCATATTAGTTTCTAAAAAGGCTGAATTTTTCGATTTTGAAAGTATATTTTCTTTCTTAAAAGTCCAATTACCATTAGGATTAAAAAGAGTAATATTAGCTTTTTCACCTTCTTTTATTGATGAATTTTCAATTCCAAAATGAATTTTACCTTCAGTTAATTTTTCAATTATTTTATCTAATGATATTTCGTTTGTTAGAGCTCCAAAGGCAGATTCTAATCCGATGGTGCCGTTTTTTGCTCCGTCAAATTCCATTTTCTTATGCTCAATGTCAATTGGATTGTGATCGGAAGTGATCATATCGATTGTATTATCATTAATTCCTGAAATTAATGCTTTTCTGTCTTCTTCAGTTCTTAAAGGCGGAGAAACCTTGTACCGTGTATCAAATCCTACTAATTTTTCATCGGTTAAAACCAAATGGTGAACTGCTGCACTACAAGTCACATTTAAACCTTTTGATTTAGCATTTCGAATTAATTGTACAGATTTTGCAGTTGAAATGGTAGGAATATGCATTTTACCTCCTGTATATTCTAATAGAAAAAGGTTGCGAGATATTTGTAGTTCTTCAGCCAAATTTGGAATTCCTTTTAATCCTAATCTAGTAGAAACAACGCCTTCATTTACTAGGCCATTCCCTTTAATACTTGTTTCTTGTGAATAAGCTATGATCAATCCATCAAAATCTTGAACGTATTGTAATCCGATTTTTAGAAGGTTGGCATTGTCAATATTTTTACCGTAATCCCCAAAAGCTACTGCGCCAGCATTTTTCATATCGAATAATTCTGCCATATCTTTTCCTTCACTATCTTTTGTGAAAGCACCAATTGGATATAATTCTGTTGCAGATCCTTTCGCTTTATTTTTTACAAAATTAATTTGTGATTGATTATCGATAATTGGAAAGGAGTTGGGCTGTAAAGCTATAGCGGTGAAACCGCTTTTTGCAGCTACATTTAATCCGTTTAATATAGTTTCACGATCTTCAAATCCAGGTTCTCCAAGAGAAACGCTACTGTCGAACCATCCTTGTGAAAGGTGTAAATTTTCTAATTTTATCTCTTCAAATCCAATTTCATTTGGAATTTTATTTCCAATTTTTTCTATGGTTCCTGAATTAATTTTCACATCTACCTTCTGATTGTGGAAAGGACTATTAGAATCAATTATTGTTGCTTCTCGGATAATTAGGTTCATTTTACTAATTTTTGAATTAATACTTCTAAAAATAAAAATAATATAGTCAATATTACAAATATTTTCCAAATTTGATTGTTACTTCTGTCGGAAAGTAAACTATTAAATACTGTTTCTATAGATTTTACTACATTATAATCAGATAATATATTACTTTCTGAAAGCCCTAAATTACTTTCGGATCGATTATAGTTAAAACTAATATTTCTAACAATTTCGTCCTTTTTGTAAATCTCAAAATTCCCTGCAAAGATAGGGTAATCATTGAATTGTAATTTAACTTTGTTATTAAAAATTTGTTGGATTGGTATAAATTTCACAATATCATTTTTTACCTCTAAAATTTGATCTTTCGATAAGTTTGTATCAACTAAGAATGGTTGATTTTCTCCAATAGTTAAAGCATTTAAACCTGTTTTCTGAGTATTTTGTGCCATATTATAAAATATTGGTACTATTAGGGGTGAATTTTGGAAATTGGAATTGATTTTATTAATTGGTGCTGCAAAAACATAAACACTTGAAACTTGATTTTGAATAGAGGTTAGAAAACAACTTTGGTCTTCGTAACTCAAAATTGCTGGGTTTGTAGTTTTTACCTCAAAATTTTGCTTCGTATTTGGATATTGAAAATTATCAATTTTTTTCTCAAATACCGATTGGAATAATGGGTGCTGAAAAGCAATTTTAGTAATTAATTTGTTTGCATTTTGTTTGTTTCCAAATTGTATTTGACCAAGAGATCCTAATAAAAGATTGGTTTCATCAATTTTACTTTCAGCTGATGGAATAAATATTAGATTTCCACCTTTTTCAACAAAAGATTTTAAATTGGTTACCAATGCTTGAGGCAAATTCTCAAGTTCATTCAAAACAATTGCGTCTTGTTTTTCAATAGTATTGTAATCTAATGTTTCAATTGTAAAATTGCTATAATTAAATTCCTCAGCTGTATATATCCGATTTAAGAATCCGCTTTTTTCTATTTTCCCAATACTAATTACATTGGTTTTTTCAGGTTTTGTGATATTAAAGTAATAGGTATTATCGTATTTTAAGCTAGAATCATTTATAGAAACGTAACCGTTAAAATCTTTCTTCGGAATTGTAAAATTGATAGCGGTTTCTGATTTTTCAAATTTTACTAATGTCTTAGCAACTAGTTTGTTATTGTTGTACAAACCTATTGGAATTGCATTGTCTTGTTCGCCATTTGATTTTAAGTTGACACCAATTTCATAAAAATCGTTCAGCGTTTGATTCATATAAACACTGTCTATTGAGATATTATTTTTTTGCTCAGCCTCAGGAGTAATAAAGTAGGTATTAAAATTTTTGTCGATGCTTTTTAGTTGTTTTGGTTTTAAACCAATGGCGTCGCTGATGATGATTACATCTTTATTATTGGCGCTTTTTCTAGATTTAATTTTTGCCATTGCACTCTCCAATTGAAACGGAAGAGCGCTGTAAGTAATATTTTGAATTTCTTTTTGAATCGATTTTATATCTGTATTCCAATAGGTTTCATTATTGGTAATCAAAGAAAAAGTTTGATTTTCTTGGGTGTTTTCTAATAATTCTTGAACTGCCCTTTTCAACAATTCGCCTTTAGTTCCTTTGGCTTGCATCGAATAGGAATTATCCAAAACGATATACATTTCATTGGAAATGTTCTTAGAATCTTTGGCTTTGAAAAAAGGTTGAGCAAATGCAAATATTAGAGCTGTAAATAATAATAATCTAGTGGTTAATAACAACCATTTTTTAATTTTTGAACTTTTTCGGGTTTGAATTGAAAGTTCTTTTAGGAATTGAACGTTAGTAAAATATTCTTTTTTAAAACGACGCAATTGAAACAAATGGACCAGAATTGGAATCACCAACGCAAAAAGAAAATAAAGTATTTCAGGATGTTTAAATTGCATTCTTACTTTTGTTTGTCAAAAATACTACTTTTTCTGATTGTTCAAATCATTTTTATGTTTTATAAAGACGTTATTTTTTTGAATAAATATTAATATAATAATCTATTTTTTATCTTTTCGTTTCTTGTCTCTAGTTTTTAGCATGTTACGATTAACCGAACCAGAAACTTTCTTTTTGGTTTTTGAGGGACCCCCAAGATTTACCTTTTTATTCTTTTTAGCTTTTTCGTGAAAAGCACCACTTCCATCTAATTTTGGTTTTTTAAGAAGAAATTTAATCGGTTGCTTGTCTTTTTCAGGTTCGATTAGTTT
>CALPMA020000108.1 GCA_943324545.2 Chitinophaga pinensis | reverse complement strand
CCAGTATTTGATAGACAATCTTCAATTTATAATGCTTTACAAACAAAATTAGACGAAGCGATTGTTCTTCTTAGCAATCCAACTACTAAAAATACGCTTTCAGAAGATATCTTTTTTGGAGGAAATAAAGACAAATGGAAAAAAACAGCCTACACGTTAAAAGCAAGATATTATCTAGATACCAGACAGTATGCATTGGCCTACGCTGCTGCTTTAAATGGAATTTCTGATTATGCTGGAACCATGAAATTTACACCGCCTTCAACTGGATTAACAGGGGCCGAAAATCTACTGTATCGCTTTATGATAGGAACTAGAGTTGGTTACTTATCTGTAAACAACACATTTTGTAGAAATTTATTAGACACTCAAACTAATTTTCCAACTATTTCTAGAAGAAATGCAAAGACAAATGAGCAAGCAAGAAGAAATCATCTTAATGCAGGTTCTATAACTGGAACAGGAACTACAACAATTATCAATGGTGAATTTAAACCGATGGATTTGGTGACATACCAGGAAAATTTACTAATATTAGCGGAAACAGGTACAAGAACAGTAAATTTTACAGAAGGACTACTTCAGCTTAATAAAGTGCGTACCTTCTTGGCGTCTGCTGATTCTTTTGATAAAAGAGCCGCAACGGATGTAAAACTATATACAGCTTATGTAGCTTCTGATTTTGCTAATGGAGGAATGGAAAATCTTGATAATATTAATAGTACAAAAGCCTTGTTAAGAGAAATTATTGAAGAACGATATGTAACTGGATTTGGAACCTTCATGCCATGGAACGATGCAAGAAGGCTGCGAAAAAATGAGTATGATATTGCTGTAAAAATTCCACTTAACAATACAACAGTTACATTACATCCAGAACGATTTTTAATTTCGCAAGACGAAATTAATACCAATTCAAATGCTCCAACGGGAAATAGCATTTTTACCCCAACACAATTAAATGAATAAAATTAATTTTATCTTTAAATAAAAAGGTTGTTTGAGAATTCATGGCAACCTTTTTTTAAAGTTAAAAAACAAAATAATTATGAAAAATCATTTGTTATTTCTTGTATTATTTTTATTTATAATCCTTTCCTGCGCCTCCAAGAAAAAAGTTGAAGCCGATGTATTAATTAAAAACGGAATTGTTTATAATGGTTCTGATACTATTCCTAAAAATGTTTCAATTGCAATTAAAGGAGATAAAATTGTTTTTATAGGAAATGAAAAATTAATTAGAATAAAAACCGTTAACACTATTGATGCCAAAGGACTTATTGTTTGTCCTGGATTAATTGATCCACACACACATGCTGACAAAGATTTAATTAAATCAAGTACATCTCATAATTTACCTTTTTTAATGCAGGGGGTTACTACTGTGATTGTTGGAAATGATGGCGAAAGTTATTTCCCCACTATAAAATATAAGGAAGTTTTTGAAAAAAATGGCTTGGGAACCAACGTAGTTCTACTAGCAGGACATGGAACTTTAAGACAAGAAGTAATAGGTAACACCAAAATTAAAGCAACTCCCGAACAAGTAAATGAAATGCAAAATTTACTTAAAAAAGAAATAGACGCCGGCGCATTTGGTTTGTCTACAGGATTGTTTTATTCTCCAGGAAGTTATGCCGATACACAAGAAGTAATTGATTTAGCAATGGTTGTTGCTCAAAAAGGTGGTATTTATGATACCCATTTACGAGATGAGAGTTCTTATTCTATAGGATTAGTTCCCTCAATTAAAGAAGCTATTGAAATTGGAAGACAAGCAAAATTGCCGATTCATATATCTCATATAAAATGTTTGGGAGTGGATGTATGGAATGAGAGTGAAGCCATTATTGAATTGATTAAAAAAAGTCGTTCAGAAGGAATTGAAATTACTGCCAATCAATATCCCTATGATGCATCTGCTACAGGACTTAAAGCCTCAGTTGTTCCCAGGTGGGCAGAAAGTGGGGGAAATGATTCGCTGTTCGTTAGGTATAAAAATCCTTCGTTGAAAATAAAAATTCTTAAGGAAACAAAAGAAAATATTGCTCGAAGAGGTGGTGCTGAAAAACTCCTAATTGTAAAATCAGAATCGAATGACTATGATAGTAAAAACATTGCAGAAATCGCTTCAATTTTACAATTATCTCCTGAGGAAACCGTTTTCAAAATTTTAGAAAAAGGATATGCCAGAGTAGCTTCTTTTAATATGAATGAAAAAGACATACTCAATTTTATGAAGCAACCATGGGTTGTAACAGGTTCTGATGGTAACGAAGGACATCCAAGAAAGTATGGTACGTTTCCAAAAAAATACAATAAATATGTAAAAGAAGATTCCATAATTTCTGTAGCAAAATTCATCAACGGAAGTTCTTCTGAAACAGCATCTATATTTAAAATTCCAAATAGAGGGAAAATTAATGATGGATATTTTGCAGATATAATCATTTTTGATCCCAAAACTTATAAAGATAAAGCAAATTATACCAATACAACGCAGTATGCCGATGGTTTAAAATACAGTATTATTAATGGGGTTATAGTTATTGATAATGGAAACTACAACAATAATCGACCTGGAAAGGTTTTAAGTAAATAAAATATTCATTCAAAATAAAAAAAATGCAAATAAAAAAAGTAGTACTTCTCCTCCTCTATCTGGTTTATCCACAAACAAAATGTTTATCACAAACATTGTATGGAACAAACAATTATGTGGAGTATCAAGTTGGGAATTTACCTATTGTAATTTCAGTACCTCATGGTGGCGATTTGATCCCTACTTCTATTCCTACAAGAATTTGTAATAATCCTGAAACAGTTACTGATTCCTACACAATCGAAACTGCTGAACAAATAAAAGCAGCTCTTTTTTTGGCTACGGGATGTTATCCTCATATAATCATCTGTAATTTAAAAAGAACCAAATTAGATTGTAATAGAAATTTAGCTGATGGTGCTTGCGATAATTCACAAGCAATGACAGCATGGAACGAGTATCACAATTTTATAACAATGGCACAAAATACTGCCAATTCGCAATACAATAATAAAATACTATTTGTAGATCTTCATGGTCATGGACATACCATTCAAAGAATAGAATTAGGCTACTTATTAAGCAGTAGCGACCTTGAACTTTCTGAAGCGACGTTAAATACTACAACTTATATAAATCAAAGTTCGATTAAAAATTTAGTTTTAAATAATAGAAATAATTATACCCACACACAATTATTACGAGGTCCTAATTCGTTTGGAACATTGCTAACCAATCAAGGATTTCCTGCAGTTCCAAGTCAACAAATTCCTTATCCCGGTGCAACATCAGGTTATTTTAGTGGTGGTTATACAACTGCAAATCATACCTGTTTTGATCCAGCGGTTACTACTAATGGATTTCAGATGGAATTGAATTACGATGGAGTTAGAAATAGCAATTCAAACAGAATGCTTTTTGCAGATAAATTCAAAAATGTTGTTCTAGAATATTTAAACACCCATACCAATGTTGTTTTAGGTAGTTGTACACCACTAGCAATTGATGAAAATAATGAATCTCAATTTATTTTTTATCCAAATCCAATAAACGATGTATTGAATTTATCTTGTTCTAAAGATATGAATACGTTAAAAGTAATTAATATTATTGGTCAAGAATTGTTTAATAAAGAAGTAAATTCAAACAAAGTACAAATTGATTTATCTAATTTTTCAAGTGGTACTTACTTCATTCATGTTACTACTGGAAAAACAATAAAAACAGTTCGATTTATAAAAAGATAATTTGAATTATATCAATTAATTATGAAAGCCTCGCAAATGTAAGGCTTTTTAATACAGCTAATTGTAAAGTATCTATGGGATATTAAAAAATATTTAAAATTATTTTATTTTTATTGGATATATTGAAAAAGAATTTTTTACATCTGCTTTTTGTTAAAATCATTACATTATTGTTAGTGTTTTTAAACAAAGTACTGAATTATTATTAAATTATTTTTTTATTGTAAATATCTCCCAAATAATTCAGGAGATTTTATTATTTATATTCAAATTATAACAAAAAACTTTAAATTACTTAAAAGTGTTTTGGTTCGACTGTGAACTCTATTGACTTATTTTCAAACCAAATGTTAGAATTTCTAACTCATTTTGTTGAAAATATGCCATAGAATATCTAACTTTTATAAAGGGTATTGAAAATTATTCTTTTTAATTTAATTTTAGTTTATTACAAAAGTAGTTAACAATTAAAGTTATTCAACCTATCTAAAGTTGAACTATCTATTTTTCATAAACTCGATTAAAACCTGACAATCTTGAATTACTGGTGTGGAATCTCTATTTATAAACCCGTCTGAAATTTTGTTTGAAATTTTTAATGAATAGCAATTGATATATATATTTGCCAACTTACTTCCACTAATAAATGTAAATAATCAGCCAAAAATACACTGATTTAGTCAAAAACTAAGAGAGTGTTTTCAAAAATTAATAAAATTTGAATTATTAACTTAATACTCTCTAAGAAAAAATCCACTTTAGTTTGAAGACATAAAAAAAATTTGGAATCTCAAAGCCGTAATTGAATAAATATTAATAATATTTTTTTTGTCGATCACTTTTATTACGTCAAGAGTAATATTGTTTTTTATTTATTCTAATAACTAAACTTAAATAGGATATTTTACTTAATCATTATTGATTATGATACTTTTTAAGTATTTTTACAAGAAATTACTCAATTACTTAATATGCAATACAATAGTACTATTAACAAAAAAATAATCCGTAATCTATTTCTAATTATTTTATTAGTATTTATTCAATTAAGCACATTTTCTCAAGTATTTACAAGTAGTAACCTCCCAATAATTATCATAAACACTGATAATTCTGCTACTATTTTGGATGATCCTAGAATATTGGGTAATATGAAAATTATATATAATGGGCCCGGAATTCAAAATTTTGTTACCGATCAAAATAACTCAGCTTCTTTAAATTACAATGGAAGAATAGATATTGAAATTAGAGGATCTAGTTCTCAATCTGTAGAGAAAAAAAGCTATGGATTAACAACGAGATTAGCAGATAATGTTTCAAACAATAATGTTTCTTTGCTTGGGATGCCTTCGGAAAATGATTGGGTGTTGAATGGATTGGCATTTGAACCATCATTAATAAGAGATTATATTTCGTATGCTATTTCTAGAAATATGGGTAATTATGCACCTCGAACCGTATATTGTGAGTTAATTGTAAACGGGGATTATAGAGGTTTATATTTATTTCAAGAAAAAATAAAAGCAGATTCGCAAAGAGTAAATATCACCAAGATTACTACTACTCAAAATACAATGCCTGAGCTCTCAGGAGGATATATTACCAAATCCGATAAATTAACTGGTGGAGATCCTGTAGCTTGGACAATGCCATCCTATGTTTCGGGGAATGATGCCGTTTTTATTCACGAATTACCGAAACCAACAGAAGTTACTTCGCAACAAAACAATTATATTCAAAATGAATTTAATAGACTAGCCAGTACAACTGCTGTAAACAATTTTTCCCCTGTAGATGGTTATCCCTCAATTATAGATGTTCCCTCTTTTGTAGATTTTATATTGTCCAATGAACTAGCGAGTAATCCTGACGGATATCATTTTAGTACTTTTTTTCATAAAGACAGAAATGGAAAATTAAGAGCGGGACCTATTTGGGATTTTAATTTAACTTATGGTAACGATTTGTTTTTATGGGGCTTCGACCGAAGTCATCCCAATGTTTGGCAATTTTCAGACGGTGGAAATGATGGAGCTAAATTCTGGAAAGATCTTTACTTAAGTCCTCAATTCAAATGCTACTTAGCGAAACGCTGGAATGAGCTTACTCAGCCAGGAAAACCGATGAATATTACAACTCTAAATACATTAAT
>CALPMA020000107.1 GCA_943324545.2 Chitinophaga pinensis | reverse complement strand
GAACAATCTTATTAACAATACTTGATTTTATTGAGATTTAAAGACTTTGAATAAATAAAAAAAGTTAATAACGTATTAATAACTTAGTTATCGTACCCTTTTTATTATTTAACGTATCTTAAAAATATTTAGTTCCAACTGAAATGATATTTAAATAATTAGATTAATTATTCCTATTTTTACTAAAAAAAATGAAAATCATAATTATTAACGGTCCTAATTTAAATCTCCTAGGAAAAAGAGAACCTGAAATTTATGGAAATCAAACTTTTGAAGATTACTTTGCTGAATTGAAAACAAAATACCCCAATTTAGAATTGGATTATTTTCAAAGCAATATCGAAGGAGAATTGATATCTAAAATTCAAGAAGTTGGATTTTCATACGATGGTATTGTATTAAACGCAGCGGCCTACACTCATACTTCCATTGGAATTGGAGATGCCGTGAAAGCAATTTCAACTCCCGTGATAGAAGTTCACATCTCTAATACTTTCTCCAGAGAAACATTTCGCCATCAATCCTTTATATCTGAAAATGCAAAAGGGGTAATTATAGGGTTCGGTTTAAAAAGTTACGATTTGGCTCTAGAGTCATTTTTATAATAAATTGATTATCGTAACAATTATAAATCTAATTCGTCGATAAAATAAAATAATCACAACCCAATGAAAAAATTAACCTATTTATTATTACTAGTCAGTATTTCAAGTTTTGCTCAAATTAAAGGAAATGTGTCTGATGAAAAAGGAAACCCGCTACCATTTGTTACTATCTTCTCAGCAAATACCTATAACGGAACTACTTCTAACGATAATGGTATTTATGAATTAAATATTAAAAATATTGGTAAACATACTATTGTATTTCAATATCTAGGTTTCAAAACTCAAAAAATTGCTATTGATATAGAAAAATTACCCTACCTATTAAATGTAAAAATGATTGAGGAAAATTACACTCTAAATGAAGTGGTAATTAATCAAAAGGAAAACCCAGCCAATGCAATTATACGGAGTGCTATTGCTAGCAAAAAAGAAAACTCTGATAAAACCGGAAAGTTTAAAGCCGATTTTTATTCAAGAGGAATATTTAAAGTGAAAGATTTACCGAAGAAAATATTTGGCCAAAAAATAGATCTTGGCGAACAAATGGGGGCAAATATTGATTCTACCGGAAGTGGAATTATGTATTTATCAGAGACGGTTTCCAAAATTTCCTATGAAAAACCAAATAACTTAAAAGAGAAAATTATTGCTTCTAAAATTAGCGGCAATAATAACGGTTTTAGTTACAATACAGCAGAATCTTCATTATATGATTTTTATAACAATACTCTAGATTTCAATAATAGCATGATTTCTCCTATAGCAAATAATGCTTTTAATTATTATAAATACAAACTAGAAGGGACATTTTTTGATGAAAACAGACAGCAAATTTGCAAAATTAAAGTTATTCCTAGAAGAGATAAAGAACCCGTTTTTGAGGGTTACATTTATATAGTTGACGATAGTTGGGCTATCTACGCCGTAGATTTAGATATTAAAGGCTATAGAATGAAGAATGAATTTTTAGAAGTAATGAATTTAAAACAAAACTATAGTTACAATTCTAAAAATAAAATTTGGGCAAAAAACTCTCAAAGCTTGTCATTTAATGCCGGAATATTTGGAATTAAATTCAACGGAAAATTCAATTATGTTTTCAGCAATTACGAATTTCTAAACGCTTTCGAAAAGAAAACCTTTAGTAATGAAGTATTGAGTTTTGAAGAAAATGCAAATAAAAAAGATACTATTTATTGGAATAAAAACCGCCCAATACCATTAACTACTGAGGAAGCAATTGATTATACAAAAAAGGATAGTATTTACTTGATTAGAAGCTCCAAGACTTATTTAGATTCTATTGATAAAAAAAATAATAAATTCAAAATTGGTAGTCTAATATTTGGATACACTTATAAAAACTCATTCAAAAAGAGGAGCTTCAATTATGCAGGTTTGCTTGATTTAAGCTCTCTAAGTTTTAACACCGTTCAAGGGTATAACTTTTCTACTGGATTTAGTTACTATAAGCGAAGTGAAGAAAATGGAAAACGAACAGAATATAGATCTGATATTAACTACGGATTTTCAGAAAACCGATTGCGAGTTACTGGTCGATTCTACCACCGTTTTAACAATCAAAATTATGCCAATTTATCTGTATATGGCGGAACAATGGTGGAACAATTTAATAATAATGAACCTATAAGCTCCTTTATCAATTCTACAAGTACGCTTTTCTTTAAAAGTAATTATATGAAATTGTACAATTCAGAATTTGCTCGAATTAATTACGGTCAAGATGTTGCCAATGGAATTAATATTAATGGTAAAGTAGAATACATACAAAGAAAACCTTTGTTTAATACTACTGATTTTACAATTTTGAAAAATGATACTCCTTACACTTCAAACAATCCAATAAATGAAAATGACTATATAAACTCAGGGTTCGAAAAACATCAATTAGTAAAAATAGGATTAAATGCGAGAATAAATTTTGGAAACAAATACTTTTCTCGCCCTGACGGAAAATTCAATTTTAGAAATGAGAAATACCCTACCCTGTTCTTAGGTTTTGAAAAAGCAGTGACTGGAAGTGATAAAAAATATGAATTTGAGCATTTAAGTACCCGTATTTTCTATGATATAAATATGGGAAATAAGGGAAACCTTGCGATGAATTTAAAAGGTGGAAAATTATTTAACGCTACTGATATTGCCTTCATGGATTACAAACATTTTAATGGTAATCAAACTCATATAGGAGGTACCGATCGTTATTTAAATGTATTTAATTTTATGCCATATTATACAAATAGCACTAATGAGAGTTATTTTGAAGCTCATATAGAGCATAATGATCAAGGATTTATTACCAATAAAATTCCTCTACTTAGCAAATTAAAATCTACATTAGTACTTGGTTTTCACAAATTGGCAGTTCCCAATAGAAAACCTTACACGGAATACACTATCGGTCTTGACAATTTAGGTTTTGGAAAATTTAAACTTTTTAGATTAGATTATATAAGATCTTATCAAAATGGTTATATCGGAGACGGCCTTATTTTTGGTTTAAAAATATTAAATGCAATAGATTAATTAAATATGTTTTTGTTAATTCGGCTCAATATGAATTAATACATGGCCTAATTCAATAATATTTTCTCGTAAGGTATCTTTCAATAAATGGGCTATATCATGTCCCTTTGTAACAGAGATATTCCCATCAACAACTGCGTGCAAATCGACGTGATACTTCATTCCCGACTTACGTATAAAACATTTTTCGGTAGCGATTACCCCTTCAACTGTTAAAGAAATTTTTCTAATTTGATCTTCTAAATCTTCATATAAATGTTCGTCCATAATTTCACCTAAAGCAGGTCTGAAAATAAGATAACTATTGTATAAAATAAACGCTGACGCAAAAAGTGCTGCCCAATCATCTGCAGATTCGTATCCTTTTCCTAAAAACAACGCAATTGAAATTCCTATGAATGCAGCTACTGAAGTGATAGCATCACTTCTGTGGTGCCAAGCATCTGCTTTAAGAGATGAACTATTGGTTTGGATTCCTCTTTTCATCACCAAACGGTAAGAATATTCTTTCCAAATAATAATTGATCCTAATACGATTAAAGTCCAAGGTTTGGGTAATTCATGAGGAGTCCCAATATTCGCTATACTTTCATAAGCAATTATAGTGGCTGAAGTGATTAAAAAACCCACAACTAAAAAAGTAATTAAAGGTTCTACACGTCCATGTCCGTAGGGATGATTTGAATCTGCGGGCCGATTGGAGTATTTTATTCCAAAAAGGACTAAAAAAGAGGAAAAAATATCGGTTGTAGATTCAATAGCATCCGCAATCAAAGCATAGGAATTTCCAAATACACCTGCTAACCCTTTTATAATTGCTAAACAAGTGTTTCCAACAATACTAAAATAAGTCGCTTTTACAGCTGTTTGTTCACTTGTTTCCATTATGTGTTTTAGGTATTATCCTAAATTAATTTTAGGCTCTAACGATATTTGCACCTATTGCTCTCAATCTTTCATCTATTCTTTCGTAACCGCGATCTATTTGTTCAATATTTTGAATTGTACTGGTTCCTTTTGCAGAAAGCGCAGCAATTAATAATGAAATCCCAGCTCGAATATCTGGCGAAGACATAGTGGTTGCTTTTAATTGAGATTGAAAATTGTGTCCCATAACTACGGCTCTGTGTGGATCACAAAGCATAATTTTGGCGCCCATATCGATCAATTTATCAACAAAAAACAATCGGCTTTCAAACATCTTTTGATGAATTAATACATCACCTTTTGCTTGGGTTGCCACTACTAAAACAATACTCAATAAATCAGGAGTAAATCCGGGCCACGGTGCATCAGCGATAGTTAGGATAGATCCGTCGATATCAGTTTTAATTTCGTAACCATCATTATGAGCAGGAATATAAATATCATCTCCTCTTTTTTCAAGTGTAATTCCCAATTTTCTAAAAGTGTTTGGGATTATTCCAAGATTATCCCAACTTACATTTTTTATGGTAATTTCACTTCTGGTCATTGCGGCAAGTCCAATCCAAGAACCGATTTCAATCATATCTGGTAGAATGGTATGTTCACATCCACTCAGACTTTCAACTCCTTCAATGATCAATAGATTTGATCCAACCCCTGTAATATTGGCACCCATTGAATTCAACATCTTGCTTAGCTGTTGCAAATAAGGCTCGCATGCAGCATTATAAACGGTTGTTTTTCCTTTGGCTAAAACTGCAGCCATCAAAATATTTGCTGTTCCAGTTACCGATGCTTCATCCAATAACATATCGGAACCTTGCAAACCGTCTGGAGCTTCAACACCATAAAAATGATCTTCTCTGTTATAACGGAACTTAGCTCCTAAATTAATAAATCCTTCAAAGTGGGTATCTAATCTTCTTCTACCTATTTTATCTCCACCAGGTTTAGGAATATATCCTTTTCCAAAACGAGCTAAAAGTGGCCCAACTATCATAATTGAACCTCTTAAGGAACCGCCTTCTTTTTTAAAAGCTTCGGTTTCAAGGTAGCCTACATTAACTTCATCTGCTTGAAAAGTAATTGAACTTGGTGAATTTCTTTGGATTTTTACTCCTAAATTTCCAAGTAAAGTTATTAATTTATTGACATCAATTATGTCTGGAATATTGTTGATAGTGACTTTTTCTGGAGTTAAAAGTACAGCACATAAAATTTGTAATGCTTCATTTTTTGCTCCTTGCGGAGTGATATCCCCTTTTAGTCGAATGCCACCTTCAATTTTAAATGTTCCCATATTTTATTATAATAAATTTTGAAATAGTTTAATAGTTATAAAATGTTTTTATTTATAACGGTTTTCTGATTTTATTTTTATGATTTTGATTGTTTGATTTTCCTGTTTTGGTAATTTTCGGCTTAATAATTGGCCCTACAGGATTCGTTTTATTAGAAACCTTCTTATTGGTGCGCATCAAATCTGAAGTGTTTAAAAGAACTTCTGTACTTTGTAACATATTGATTTTTCCACCTGAAAGTTCATATAAATGTTCGAAAATGACATCGTCTTTAACGGTATCTTTATTCCAACTTAAATAACATTTTTTCATGTGGTTCGCAATCACTTTCACTAATGCTGATTTCATTTCTCCTTCCTCCCATTTGTTGGCAACATCAATCATGTATTTTATATTATTTCCATAAAAACGATATTTTGGAAAGTTCTGAGGATAATTTAATACATCTGGTTTGAGTTGTAATACTTCACGCGTTGGAGTTGGATAGGGTGATTCAACATCCAATTTAAAATCGGACATGATAAACAATTGATCCCATAATTTATGTTGAAAATCCAGTACATCACGAAGATGCGGATTTAAACTTCCCATTACTTGGATAATATATTTTGCGGCTTTGTTTCTTTGGATCGGATCTTCGATAGCTGTTGCTTGATCAATCAATTTTTGCAAATGACGACCGTATTCAGGTATTATAAGATGAGGTCTTTCTGAGTTGTATTCTAAATTAAACACAACATCATTTGCTACTTCTTTTTGATATTTTGGTTCCATAATTATAGGGAAATTATACCTTCAACAGTTGAAACTTCTAGGTATTTGTCTATTATATTTTGTGCATCTTGCATTTGAACGTGAATTGAAATACTAGTGTATT
>CALPMA020000106.1 GCA_943324545.2 Chitinophaga pinensis | reverse complement strand
TTTTGTAGCGAGAGGGAGATTTGAACTCCCGACCTCAGGGTTATGAATCCTGCGCTCTAACCGACTGAGCTACCTCGCCATTTTCGGTTATTTGCATTGATCAATGCGGGTGCAAATATAAAACATAAATCAGACGTTGCAAATATATATTGAAGAAAATAAAATATATTTTAATTTGCTTTTTTATTCGTTATTTAATCTATATATTTCACAAAAATTTTTAAGCAACTCATGAATACAAAAGTAAAATACGAATTAGAATTTCAATTAAATTCATCACCCCAATTATTATATCAATATATTTCAACTCCCTCTGGACTTTCGGAATGGTTTGCCGATAATGTAAATTCACGTGGTGAGTTTTTTACTTTTATTTGGGATGGTTCCGAAGAAAAAGCCAGATTGAGTTCAAGAAAATCCGATGAAAAAGTAAAATTCCGTTGGGTAGATGAATTCAATAAAGACACAGATTATTTTTTTGAATTACGAATTTTGGAAGACGAAATAACAAAAGACGTTTCACTAATGGTAACTGATTTTGCTTTTGAAGAAGATTTTGAAGAAGTAAAACTATTATGGGAAAGTCAAATTTCCGATTTAAAACATGTGATTGGATCTGTTTAGATTTTCCATTTTTAAACTTATATTTGTCACGCTTTAAGCGTGACTTTTTTTATGATAAATTTCAACGGGACAATTACTGCTGCAGAAACCAATTTATTGGTCAATAATCGCGCTTTCCTTTATGGTGACGCCATTTTTGAATCCATGAAAATAGTAGATCAAAAAATTCTATTTCTAGAAGATCATTATTTTAGATTAATGGCTTCGATGAGAATTGTGAGAATGGAAATTCCAATGAATTTTACTATGGAATTTCTTGAAGATCAAATACTTAGTTTAGCAAAAGCGAATGATTGTAGCAATTCCGCAAGAGTTAGAGTTACAGTATTTAGAAATGAAGGCGGGAATTATTTACCAGTTCATCGATCAGTTTCGTTCTTAATCAATTGCAGTTCTCTGGAAAATAAGTTGTATTCTATAGATTTAAAACCGTATGAAGTTGATTTATATAAAGATTTCTATATTGCCAAGCAATTGCTTTCAACTTTAAAAACAACTAATAAAATTCTTAATGTAACCGCAAGTATTTATGCCAATGAAAATGGTCTTGACAATTGCTTACTTTTAAATGAAAGTAAAAATGTTGCAGAGGCTTTGCAGGGAAATATTTTTATGGTTTTGAATGGTAAATTAATTACTCCAGCTTTATCGGAAGGCTGTTTGAATGGAGTTTTACGTAAACAAATTCTTAATCTAGCATCAAAAATTGAGAATTTAAAAGTAGAAGAAGGGGAAATTTCTCCATTTGACCTTCAAAAAGCAGATGAATTATTTATATCCAATGTCATTAAAGGAATTCAACCTATAACTAAATACCGCAAAAAAGAATTTGTAAATACAATAGCAACTAAGTTAGTAACACTTTTGAATGCCCAAATTAGATTGACTTAATTCCAAAAAGGGTTCTCGGGTGCATTTGCCCAAAGTAAATAATCACCCCCTAATTCTTGAATTTTATCTTTCCAAAAATCATTTGTTTCAACGCATAGAATATTTTTTTTGTAATGATTTTCTGTCAAAATCCAATACTTAAATTCGATTTCATCTTCTAATTGATTAATTTCCCATCCTGAATATCCAAGAAAAAATCGAATATTGTTTGTCTTTATATTTCCCTTATTTATTTCAATAATAGTTTTATCAAAATCTCCACCCCAAAATAGTCCATTTGATATTTTAAGACCATCGTTAATGATTTCGGGAACATTATGGATAAAGTAAACATTTTCTGGACTTACAGGCCCACCATAAAAAACTGAAAATTCTGCAATTATTGTTGGAATTAAATCGTTAATAGAGTATTCAAGAGGTTTATTGATAATAAAACCGACTGTTCCTTCTTGATTGTGTTCCGTTAATAAAACAATTGATCTATTAAATGGCTGATCATATACAGATGAAGGTTCCGCTATTAGTAATTTTCCAATATTAATTTTATTTGAGGACATATTACGACTTTAAATACTACAAATTTATTCAAAAAAAAAGCCACGCTTGGCGTGGCTTTAATTTATTTTGGTAAATTATTAGTTTACAGCTGATTCTAAATCTGCTCCAGCTTTAAATTTAACAACTTTTTTAGCAGCAATTTTAATAGTTGCTCCAGTTTGTGGGTTTCTTCCGTCTCTAGCTGCTCTTGCAGATACTGACCAAGATCCGAATCCTACTAAAGATACTCTACCACCTTTTTTTAATGTACCACTTACATTTCCTAAAAATGATTCTAATGCTGATTTTGCAGCTGCTTTAGTAATTCCTGCGTCAGCAGCGATTGCGTCAATTAATTCTGATTTGTTCATAATAATAGATATTAAATGTTGGTTAAAATTTCATTACAGTAACAAAATTAGTAGGAATAGATTACCGTGCAAGAGTTTTTTAAAAAATCTACCGCTTTTGTTGATAACTTCCTGTTTTTGTTGATAAAGACGCTAAGTTTTTCAATTATTTTAATATAATAAGCTCTTATATACCCTATAAAACCAAGGCTTTCTCTGAAAATACTAAGCCATTTAAAAGTTCTGAAGCAGTCATTTTTTTCTTTCCTGGAAATTGTAAACTTAAAATTTCTATAAATCCATTCGTAACGGCCACCTTAATTTCTTTTTTAGTAGTTATTATTGTACCTATTTGGAAAGTATGTTCTTCAATATTTACTTTTGAAGCATAAATTTTAACATTCCATTCCTTATCATTATCAATGAAATTACACCAAGCGGCTGGGTAGGGTGAAAGCCCTCGGATTTGATTGTGAATTTCTTCTCCGGTTTTGGTCCAATCTATTTTGCAATTGTCTTTATTTAATTTATAAGCTGTTTTAATTTCAGAATTGTCTTCCTGAATTGTAGGATTCACTTGTTCTGTTTCAATCAATTTTAAAGTATCAATAACAGTTTCGCTTCCTAAAAACATTAATTTATCATGAAGTTGTCCTGCATTTTCATTTGGATCGATTGCAATTTCAGAACATAAAATCATAGCCCCCGTGTCTATTTTGTCATCTATATAAAAGGTAGTCACTCCAGTTTTAGATTCACCATTAATTATTGCCCAATTGATCGGTGCAGCTCCACGGTAGTTTGGAAGTAATGAAGCGTGTAAATTAAAAGTCCCATATTTTGGCATTTCCCAAACTACTTTTGGTAACATCCTAAAAGCGACAATTATCTGTAAATTGGCATTTAATGCTTTTAATTCATTTAGAAAAGTAGCGTCTTTTAAATTATTGGGTTGTAAAAGCGGAAGATTTTTTTCTAATGCATATTCCTTAACAGCCGAATATTTTATCTTTTGGCCACGACCCGCAGGTTTGTCGGCAGCCGTAATTACTCCTACAACATCATAGTTGTTCTTAATTATAGTATCCAAAATACCAACAGCAAATTCTGGAGTTCCCATGAAAACTATTCTCAATTTTTCCATTTCTAATTTAAGGTATATCTGTTATTGGGTGTGATTTTAATTTCTCCATTTTCTAATAAACTTTGAATTGCAAAGATAATTGCATTGGATGACTTATTAATATGAATTTCAATTTCTCTTGAATTAAGTGCTTTTATTTCTAATAATTTAAGGATATCTTTTCTCAGGTCTTCCTCCTGATTTTGCACATTTGTGGTAGAGATACAATAGGAGCAAATGCCACAATTTTCATTTGATTCTTCTTCAAAATAATTTAAAATCAATTTGCTTTTGCAATTTTTAACATCATTTACATATTCAATAACTGAATTTAATTGTTGTCTTTTTAACTTATTTTGAATTTCTAGATTTTTAGAAATACTATTAATAGTGCGTTCATCTTCTCTAATTACATTAAATAAAATGCTAGTATCATTACTCTTGGCATGATATTCTATTAGGCCTTTCTCAGCTAATTGCAATAATAATGTACTTACTTTATTTTCTGTAGTTTCAGCTTTTTTAGCAATTAATGTTAAGTTTATTGCTGCCGGTACCTCATGAATTCCTGGATAGGTTCGAAGTAAAGCTAAAATTATAGGCTCCTCTTTAGTATTTAAACTCATGTATCGAATAACTTCTTTCGATGGAATAATAAATTGTACCGTAACTTTTTCTGAGAATTCTTGAGATAATGATACTATTCCCTGACGGTCTAAAAACTGTAAAGCATTATAGGTTTTGATTATAGGAAATTGGTATTTACTACAAAACTGATTTAAATTGAAGGTAAATTGTTCCTCAATACCTTCGCCATAAGCTATTTGGAAGTAATTACACAATTTAACAAACATATTATTTAAGAATTCTTTATCTGGTAAAACAGAAATAAATTGATTTTCTACATTCAATTTGTCGTAGGAACTAGTCAATAAAACTGCATACGCTTTTTCTTCATTTCTACCGGCTCGACCTGCTTCCTGATAATAATTTTCTATGTTTTCAGGTAATTGAATGTGTATTACTGTTTTTACATTTGCTTTGTCAATTCCCATTCCAAATGCATTTGTTGCAACAATAACTTGCACTTTTTCAGAAATCCAAAGTTCCATGTTTCTTTCTTTTTCCTTCGAAGATAAACCTCCGTGGTAATAAGTTGCTTGAAACCCCATTGAATGTAATTGAGAAGAAATATCCAAGCATGATTTTCTATTGCGAACGTATATTATAGAAGGTTCTGTATTTTTTTTCAAAATTTGTTCCATCTTGAAAAGTTTGTCTTCAGCAACAGTAACAAAATAAGCTATATTTTTTCTTTTAAATGATTTTTTAAAAATAGCTACTTTCTTTAATCCTAGTTGTAAAATTACGTCTTCTTGTACTCTTTTTGTAGCTGAGGCCGTCAAAGCTATAAAAGGAATTTTTGAAAAGTGAGTTTTTAAATTTGATATTTTTAAATAGGATGGTCGGAAATCATGTCCCCACTGAGAAACACAATGCGCTTCATCAATTGCAATCATGGAAATGGGTAATTGTTTTATTCTATCTAAAATCCAATCCGTTTGTAAGCGCTCAGGCGATAGGTAAATAAATTTGTAATTTCCATATTGACAGTTGTCTAAAAGGACTGAAATTTCATCAGATTTTAATCCCCCAGTTAAGGCTATCGCTTTAATATCTCTACTTTGTAAATTCTGAACTTGGTCTTTAATCAAAGCAACTAACGGAGAAATTACAAGGCAAATACCCTCTTTCATTAATGCTGGAACTTGAAAACAAATTGATTTTCCACCGCCTGTTGGTAACAAGGCAAATGTATCTTGACCATTCAAAACAGAATCGATTATTTCTTTTTGAAGTGATCTAAACTGATCGTGTTTCCAGTATTTTTGAAGAATCTCTAACGATTTTGGCATTTATTTTGTCTTAAATAGTTCAGGTGTTTGAAATTTCCTGATTTAAATTTTATCTAAGATAAAAAGAATTCTGTTATGTAAGCTATCTTTTGGTACTTCAATTAGGTTATAGCCATATTTTGTGTAGGTTTCAACCAAATGGTTGTGAATTAATTCAGACTGTTCGAAGTTCTCATAACGAGCTTCATCGCTAACATAGATTTCTTTCCATGGTGGAAGAATAAATACTTCTGAATATAAATTTTCACGACAGGCAGCATCAAAAAAAGAGGGGTAGGAGTCGCCAATATAATGCATATATGCCAATACATCAGGGATTCCGCGATCGATGAAAACTATATCATGGGACTCATTTTGAGCATCTAAATATTGTTTTTTTCTACCTTCTAATAATAGTTCGCTAAAAAGTAAAGGTTGTTCCAGGAATAATTGGTCTATTCCTTGTTTTTTTGCCTCCATGGTTACTTCACGAGAAATCTCAGAATAACAACAATATCCTCGGGCTTTCAGCTCGTTGATAATTGATGTTTTTCCGGAACCAGGACCACCAATAATAACTTTAATTTTCTTTTGCACTATTAAAAAATTGGTTACAAACTTACTTAAAGAAATTGGTATTATAAAAGATATTTTTCAAACACCCATTTATTATTTTTAACCACTTTATTTTTCATAATATTTACCTTATATTTGCTATATTTTTATTTTTAATGGACAAAAAGACTACTGATTTTTATGAAAGATTGCGCTTAGAATTGAACAATAATACTTCTTGGCCCACGAAATACCTGTTTAAATTCATAGTTCCAAACGACCAATTTAAAATTGATAAAGTTGAAAATGCATTTAATAACATGGGTGCTGTAATTGATACTAAACATTCAAAAACAGGTAAATACACTAGTATTTCAATTCACGTTCAAATGCAAGATGCACAAAATATAATAGACAAATACCTAGAAGTTTCAACTGTTGAAGGTATAATTTCCCTATAATTATGGAACCAAAAT
>CALPMA020000105.1 GCA_943324545.2 Chitinophaga pinensis | reverse complement strand
TATTTTGGATTTTAACTCTTGCGCGTCGATAGAACTGTGAGAAACATCATAAACCGATTTTCCTCCTACTATTAACAATAATTGAGGAGATTGATGCACCACATTAAAACGAGATGCGATTTCATTGGACACGTCCCTAAAAGAAATTAAATCAAGAAAATAAGGTGTCACATTTTCTACTAAATCGTATTCATTTTCAAAATTCTTTAAAGCCATTTTACTGATACTACAACGCGTACTATGTTTGAAAATAATTACAGGCATTTCTTCAGAAAGCAAAATAATTTCGTCAATTTGACCCAAATGCTCCATTGAAGTCCATTTGATTTTTGAAGCACTAGAATTTGGCTTTGGCTCTCCAAAAATGGAATTAAAAATACTCATAGTTATTAAGATGAATTTTGATTTTACAAAGTTATCTAAATTACTAAGATATTAAGCTACAAAAACCGTATTTACTCCTAATGTATCTAAAATAATTTACTTTGCACCTACTATTTATAAAAATAACTATTTTTGCAGTCTAAATTTATAGCTATGGTAAATAATAAATACAAAATAGCGGTTGTACAATTAAACTTGAATGATGTTGCCGAGAATAACCTAAAAAAATGTTTGTCTTGGGTTCGTGAAGCAGCAAAAATGGGGGCCGAAGTAATCTCGTTACCAGAATTATATAGCAGTCATTACTTTTGTCAAAGTGAAGATGTTGATAATTTTGCTTTAGCAGAACCACTTTACAGTACTTCATTTATAGCTTTTAGCGAATTAGCCAAAGAGTTGGAAGTGGTTATTATTGTTCCGTTTTTCGAAAAAAGAATGGCTGGAATTTACCATAATAGCGCCTATATTATTGACACCAATGGATCGGAAGCTGGATTGTACCGTAAAATGCACATACCAGATGATCCTCATTTTTATGAAAAATTCTATTTTACCCCTGGTGATTTGGGTTTTAAAACTTTTCCAACCAATAAAGGAAAAATAGGAACTTTAATTTGTTGGGATCAATGGTTTCCTGAAGCGGCTCGTTTAACGGCTTTGCAAGGTGCTGAAGTATTGTTTTATCCAACAGCAATTGGTTGGCATCCATTAGAAAAAGAACAATATGGCAAAAACCAACATGGTGCTTGGATGAACGTAATGAAAGGACACGCTGTTGCAAATGGGGTTTACGTTGCTGCAGCCAATAGAATTGGTTTAGAACAATATTTACCAAATACCTCAGGGATTGAATTTTGGGGATCTTCATTTATCGCTGGACCACAGGGAGAAATATTAGCGCAAGCCTCACACGATAATGAGGAAATTTTAATTGCCGAAGTAGATTTAGATTTGCAAGAAAATGTTCGTCAGAATTGGCCATTTCTTCGTGACAGACGAATTGATGCTTTTGGGGACATCACTAAAAGAGCCATAGAATAATGATAAATTCAAGACGATTTCCAGCAGAATGGGAAAAACAACAAGGTGTATTACTTTGTTTCCCTCATAACGGTAACGATTGGCCAGGCAAATACGAAGCTATTCAATGGGTATTTGTAGATTTCATCAAAAAAATAGCCCTATTTGAAGAGGTTGTTTTGGTTGTTGCTAATGAAAAACTGAAAACCAAAGTCATCGGAATTTTAGAAATAGCCGAAGTGAATATCAAAGCAGTTTCATTTATTATTCATAAAACCAATAGGAGTTGGATGCGCGATTCCGGTCCAATTATAGTAAAAAATGGCACTAAAAAGGAAGCATTAGACTTTAATTTCAATGGTTGGGCAAAATACAGTAATTACCAATTGGACAAATGGGTTCCAAGGATGGTGGCCAAATTTTTAGACATTCCGGTCCAGCAAGTTACTTATAAAGGAAAACCAGTTATTGTAGAAGGTGGAGCGATTGAAACCAACGGAAAAGGAACTTTGATAACGTCAGAAGAATGTTTGATTCACCCTACAATTCAAGTTCGAAATCCTAATTTCACCAAGGCTGATTATGAAGCTGTTTTCAAAGAATACCTTGGAATTACCAATGTTATTTGGCTTGGAAATGGAATTGAAGGCGATGATACACATGGTCATATTGATGATTTATGCCGTTTTGTAAATGAAAATACAGTGGTTACAATTGTAGAATCAGATAAAAAAGACAACAATTATAAGCCACTGCAAGACAACTTAAATAGGCTGCAAAACGCCAAATTAGAGAATGGAAAACCTTTAAACATTGTTCAATTACCAATGCCAAAAAGAATTTATTTTGACGGCATTGCATTACCAGCAAGTTATGCTAATTTTTTAATTCTAAACAAATGTGTATTGGTCCCAACATTCAATGATTCTAATGATCGTGCGGCACTGAATATACTTGCTAATTGTTTTCCAGATCGAGAAATTATCGGAATTAATTCCATTGATTTAATTTGGGGGTTTGGAACACTGCATTGTTTGAGTCAGCAAATTCCTGCTTAAGACATAAAAAAAACACCAACATTCCTGTTGGTGTTTTTAATTTTAATAATAACTAACTATTACTTGTCTTTTGTAAATAAGAAAGACTGACCGTTAATCATCAAATTTAATTCTGTTTTAGTTTCGTTAAATTGAACTGTTAAACCCGCTTGTTCAAATGAAAATTTATCTTTCCCAACATTTTCAAGTGGAATACTTGGCTGTCCCGTTGCTTTTGCAACAAGTGAACCGTCTTCTTCAGAAATTACTATTTTAATTGGAATCATTGTACTTGAAAAAGTTCCAAAATAAGCATCTAAAATAACATCTTTTTCTAATTCACCAGCAGCTGAAGTCCAATTATTATTAGTACTATTTACATCAGGAAACACGTGATCAGGGTCCAAAATAATAGAATCAATTTCTTCAGTTGAATCATATTTAAATGACCATTCAACATTTTTTTGCCAAATTTCCACTGGTAAATTCACTCTTTTTACATCACCACTTTTAAATTTGATATCTAAAATAACTGGTAATGGCATTTTTTCTAGGTTTTCAATAGAAATAACTACTCCTAATTTAGGATTGTTTTTAACATATTTAACCTTGGTAATTCCTTGGTCAAAACGCCAGTTATTAATAAACCAACCTCTCCAAAACCAGTTCAAATCTTCTCCAGCTACGTTTTCAATAGTTCTGAAGAAATCATCTGGAGTAGGATGTTTGAAGGCCCATCTAGCAACATACGTTTTAAATGCATTATCAAAACGCTCTTTACCTAAAATTTGATCTCTCAACATTATTAATCCTGCAGAAGGTTTGTAGTAGGCTAGCATCCCCATATTGGCTTCTTTAAAACAATCAGGCGCAGTAAATATTGGTTCAATTGAAGGTCTTGTAAATGCTTCCGACATTTGATGCATGTCTGGGTTAGGTGATTTATATTCTCCATTATTAAAATCTATAGAACTCAATGAATTGATAAATGTATTAAACCCTTCGTCCATCCAAGCAAATAATCTTTCATTTGAACCAACAATCATTGGAAACCAAATGTGCCCAAATTCGTGATCCGTTACTCCCCACAATTCTTCTCCCTTAGATTCCCATCCGCAGAAAACAATTCCTGGATATTCCATTCCGCCCTCATTTCCTGCAACATTAGTGGCAGCAGGATAAGGATATTCATACCATCTTTTTGAGTAATTTTCAATTGAAGCTTTAGTGTATTCTGTTGAACGTCCCCAAGCCGATTCCCCTTCACATTCAATAGGATATGCTGAAATTGCAAGTGATTTTTTGCCACTTGGCAAATTAATTCTAGCTGCATCTATAATAAAAGCAGCTGAAGAAGCAAAAGAAACGTCTCTAGAATTTTTAATTTTAAAATGCCAAGTCAATGTTGGTTTTGACAATGGTTTTGAAACAGTATTTGCAACATCAAAAGCAGAACGAATTACGACCGTTTTATCACTATTTGCAGCAGCAGCCCATAATTTTTGTTGTTTATCAGAATAAACTTCATTGGCATTAACCAATTCACCAGAACAAACCACCACATGATTTGAAGGAGCAGTGATTTTCACGTCAAAATCACCATATTCTAAATAAAACTCGCCAGCACCTTGATAAGGCGGAGTATTCCAACCTTTCACTTCATCATATACACACATTCTAGGATACCATTGGGCTATTGTGAAAACTTTACCATTTTTAGTGTCTAAAACCCCAGTTCTATCCGAACCGTATTTTGGAGAAATATAAGAAAACTCAATTTTAACTTTAACTGAAGCTCCATTCGCATTCAATTCTTGCGGAAGAGAAATTTTCATTCTCGTGTCGTTAATTTCAAATTTAGCGTCATTTTCAACTACTTTTCCACCAATATTAGTTACCACTTTAACCGATTTGATTTTATGACCACCATCAAATTTTTCTCCTCTAGCTCCATTACGACTTCCTTTTACAGGAACTACTGCATTTCCACGAGAATCATTTTTGAATAAATTCTGATCTACATTCATCCAAAGGAAGGCTAATTTATCAGGGCTATTATTGGTATAGGTCAACGTTTCTGACCCCACAATTTCGCTTGTTTTATCATTTAAACTAGCTGTCAATTGGTAATCGGCTCTATTCTGCCAATATTTTTCACCTGGTTGTCCACTCGCCGAACGAGTTGCAGTTCCATTTTTGGTATAGAAATTGGGTGCAAATGCATCCGTATAACTATAATTTGAAATTTTTTTAGTTTGAGTTGCAGGAGTTTGCTGAGCAAATGCAATCACTGATCCGAATAGTAAAGCTGTAAATAATAACGCTTCAGTAAATTTGTTTTTCATTTATTTTTGTGTTTTTAGTGGTAGACGAATTTTTTATTTTATTGTTACAAATAACTTGTGCAATTATAAAAAATTCGAATTCAAAATTGCTATTTTTTCTTTAAATAAAAATTAATTTAACATAAATTAATGAAAGTTCAACTAAGTCAATTCAAGAATTAGTACTTTTGCTTAAAATATATTCCATTGAAAATTACGCTATCCAATTCAGAACTTACCGCGACTATAAACGCTTTTGGCGCAGAATTAATATCTTTGAAAAATAATTCTAATAGAGAGTATCTTTGGGAAGGAAATCCAGATTATTGGGGAAAGCACTCTCCTATTCTATTTCCAATTGTTGGAAGTTTAAAAAACGATAGTTATAGGTATAATAATACTAATTATCATATGCAAAGACATGGATTTGCTAGAGAAATGGAGTTTGATATTATTGAAAAAACGGATACTATTGCAGTTTTTTCTTTACAACAATCGGCAAATACATTGGGAAAATTTCCATTTAATTTTGAATTGCAAATAAGTTACACCTTAACTAATTGTGGATTAAAAATAGGCTTCAAAGTAATTAATAATAATGATTTTTCGATGCCGTTTTCAATTGGAGCCCATCCTGCATTTTCATTAGTAAATGATTTTGAAAATTACGAACTGGTATTTGAAAAATCTGAAAATTTAATTGTTTCAAAATTAGAAAATGATTTAATTTCAAATTCTACTTATCCATTACCAACAGAAAATAATAGTTTACCATTAAACTACTTACTCTTTGAAAATGATGCTTTAATTTTTAAATCTATAGAATCTAAGTCGGTTTCAATTGCTGAAAATAAAATTCCTTTTCTAAAAGTACATTATAATGACTTTCCTTCGTTAGGGATTTGGACCAAAAATCAAGCGCCATTTATTTGTATAGAACCATGGATTGGATATGCTGACACAATAGAAAACAATGGAAATATAGAAGATAAAGAAGGGATTCAAATCTTGGGTGTCAACCAAATATTTGAAACTAATTATATAATAGAAATTTTATAAGCCAAATTATGTTAGAATTCAATTTTACCCCTTTTCCAAATTTAGAAACCGAAAGATTATTACTTCGAAGAGTTGATAATAATGATGTTAATGAAGTTTTTTCGATGCGTTCCAATGCAGAAACAATGAAATACATTCCTCGACCACTAGTAATTAATAATAAAGAAGCACTAGAACATATTGCTTTACTTGATAGCGGTCTGGAAAAAAACGAGGCTATAAATTGGGCTATTACCTTCAAGGGTGAAAACATATTACTAGGTATTATTGGTTTTTACAGAACTAAATTTGCCGATTATCGATCAGAAATTGGTTATATGTTACTTTCCGAAAATCATGGCAAAGGAATTGCCACTGAAGCTGTAGAAAGAGTTATGAAATATGGATTTAACGAAATGAATTTACATTCAATGGAAGCGGTAATTGATCCAAGAAACAGAGCCTCTGAAAAAGTTTTATTAAAAAACGGGTTCGAAAAAGAAGGTCATTTTAAAGAAAATACATTTTTCAATGGGGAATTTTTGGACAGTGTTATTTATTCTAAAATAAAAAAAGCAGACCTGTAAGCCGGATTCTGTCCACGTTTTGCGTGGCCTTATCATTTATCTAGGCTCGAAATTACTCGCGAGCTCCATCTTTCTACCCTTCAACAACGGACGAGAAGCCCTTAACTATTGATATACTTGAAATT
>CALPMA020000104.1 GCA_943324545.2 Chitinophaga pinensis | reverse complement strand
GCCTTCTTGAGATAAATTATATCCTACAATTTCTAGGATATCTGCATCATCGTCAACTAATAGAATTCGAATGTCTTTCTTCTTCATAATGCAAAAATAAATCAATTATAAATATAAATGTAAATATAAAACAATTCAAAAATACAATTATTACAAATATATTTTAGTGATGATTTGGTAACAGTAAAAAAACAATTCATTAATATTAAAATTTTCTCTGTCCATAAAAAAAGCCCTGCAAGGCAGGGCTTTTATTTTATTTGCTATTTATTATTTTTTAATTACTCGGAAAGATTTAGAAATTTCTCCTTGTTTCAATACTATAATATACATTCCTGATTGGTAGTTAGCTCCAAATTCTTGATTGTTTACATCATTGTAATTCATTTTATGAGATTCCATTAATCTTCCAGTTAAATCATAAGCATTCAAGCTTACCTCTTCAGTACTTGTAGATTCAAAACTTAATCTGAAGCTAGTGCTGAATGGGTTTGGATATGATTTCAATGAAGCATTAGCAACTGGACTAAATGTTTCAGTTCCTAAAAATGTAAAACTAGAACCTGTCGCAGCTATAGAAGTACTTCCTGGTCTGTAGTCTAATCCTGTATAAACACTTCCATTAGCAGTGTTGTATGGTAATACTAAGATTCCAGCATTGGTAATTGGAGTTGCTAAACCTGTATTGTTTGAAGCATTAAACCAGTTAGCAATATTAAAATTGGAATTGTTATTACTTGTACTCACTTGAACAATTTTTGCAGTAGTAGTAATCCCAGCTAAAATGTTGTTTTTGAATTGCAATTCATTGTTCAATGCATTTAATTCGGCAGCTCCATTTAGTGCACTTCCTGAACTATCAATGTGAAGTCCTTCAGGATAATCCATGAAAATAGAGTTGTAAATACTCATTTTTGTGTTTTTTCTCAAACGAGCTGCTCTTTTGTATGCACCTGTTGGCATAGTTCCACCGTTTGGCAATGTCGCTCTGTAAGAAGGTCCTATTAAAGTACAGTTTGAAAAAACAGTAGTTGTAAATGGAGTAGCATTATCACCCGCATTATTATTATCTGACTCAAATCCTTCAGAAGTTGAAACTGATGGAGCATCTGCAATATTTGGATCTCTTACTGCTAAACAGAATTGTACTTTTCCACTGAATCCATTGTCCACATCAAAATCGTCATCTAAACCTCTAAAAGCAACTAAGTGCTTGCAATTTACAGCTCCACCGAACCACTCGAATGAATCGTCATTACAATGAGAAACTTGAACATAATCAACAGTTGTTCCAGAACCTACCGCTCCAAAAGTCAATCCATTAATTTCTTGGTTTTGTGCATAAACATAACCTGCATATTCAATTCTTACGTATTTTAAAGATCCTGAATTATCCGCATTGTCTGGAGTTGTACCTCCACCAAATTGTGTATCTGCACTTGCAGCAATACCTTCAATGTTGTTAACACCATTATTAATATTTAAAGCTCCTTTGCCTAATAAAACTATTCCTCCCCAATCACCTTTAGTTCTTGCACCTACCGCCTTGTCAGAAGTAAATACAATTGGACTGGTAGCAGTTCCTTCAGCTATTAATTTAGCTCCTTTAGTAATGAACAATCCTGCTCCAGCAGCAGCAGCATCACCTCGAACAACAACTCCAGGTTCAATAGTTAAAGTAGCATTGTTTTTTACATAAATTTGATTTTTCAAATAATACGTGTTTCCTGCTGTCCAACGAGTATCAACTGTAATATTAGCTGTTACGTCAACATTTGGAGTTGGGTAAACCGCATTTTGAGGATCAAAATTGGCCCAATTATCAGTCCACATTGCTGTTGGAGCTGGAGCAAACGCACCACGATAAGTAGTCGTTTCTAGTTGCGCGTTCATTGAAGCTACAACTAATAAAAGCATTGTAAATAAGTAGAACTTTTTCATGTTAGATTTTTTTAATTTATTTAAGCCAAATGTAGATCTGCTATTTAAACAAACTGTTTCCAATTTATTATTATAACATCAATATTGTGTTTCTAAATTGTTAAGGGATTTAATATTAAATAATTAAGGGCCCGTGATTACGGACCCTTGTAATAAATAACTTAAATATTATTAGAAATTGTAGTTAATGGAAAGAGAGAATGTTGGTCCGAATTTAGTTCTCCAAACCACATCATCCTCACTAGCATCGAAACCATTTTTATCTTGCGGATCAGACAATAAAACAGAATTGAAAAAGGCATTTATCCCAGAAACTTTATCGGCGATATCAAACTCGTTGTTTTGGTAATAAATCAAATCTTGTGCTAATAAATTTTGAACATTGAATTTCAATTCTAATTTATTATCCATAAATGTCTTTGCGATTTGCATGTCCATGAACATCCTTCCTTTTTCCCAAAAAGCAGGGGTTGCTCCACCAGGAGTTTGGTTACCGTGAATAGCTATTCTATCTCCTACTCTATTCATATTTAATGTTCCTGACCATCCAAGTTCCTTATTCATGTATTGAAAACCACCATTGAAAACATATGGAGATTGACCTTGCATTGGAATATCTCTTAATGTTGCAGAAGTTACCAAATTAGAAATGTCAACTTTAGAACGTATGATTGCCAAATTGGTAAATAAAGTCAAATCATCAAATACTTTGTTGTTTTCAGTCCCAAAAATTGAACTTACTAACGTTCTATATTCTAGTTCAATACCGCTATTTGTTCCTTCTTTAGCATTTTTATATTGATTTGAATTATTAGCTTGTGCTTGAAGTTCGATTGGATTGGTAAATTGCTTATAAAAAGCAGAAAAAGAAAATAACTGCCCTTTACCTGGGAAAATTTCATATCTAAAATCCAAGTTATTAATTACAGCAATTTTAAGGTTTGGATCTCCCGAGGTATTGAATCTCGTTGCACTATCAAAAAATAAGAAAGGAGCTAATTCTCTAAACTCAGGACGGTTTAGTGTTTTAGAAGCACTTAATCTTAAGTTTTGAGTTTTGGTTAAACTATAAATAAAATTGAAAGAGGGTAGAAAATCGATTTGTTTTGCATCAACATTTATTGGTGCCCCAGTATCTGATCTTGAATCTAATATTTGCGCATAACTTTCTACTCTTGCTCCCAAAATGAACCTAATTTTTTTATAGGTATTGTCGAACATAAAGTAACCAGCATCTAATAAAGAACTTGCAGTATATACATCATTCCCTTTTGTTCCATCAAATAATGTCAATCCACTAGAGTTTGGTCCTAAAATACCCATGTTGGACGGGTTAAAAATAGTCTCATTAGGTAGCGTTGAAATATTTTGTGAAAAGGTATTATTTCCGTAATTCACTCCATTTACAATACCTGTAAATTGAACATAACCTAATTGTCTTGCAGCAAAATCTCTAGATCTATTTTGAGTAATACCCCCTAGTTTAATATCGGTTGTAAAATCTTCAGATAATTTTATCTTTTTACTCATATCTAACTTCAAACTGTAGATATTTTCTTTATTAAGTGAGGTAAAAATAGAACCCGGATAATCAGCACCTACAATATTAGTAGAGAAATTGGCAACAAGTGGCGAAACCGTTCCGTCATCAAATTTTATAAATACGTAATTATTTCTTCTTTCACTTGGGATTTCTCTGTTTACATTACTGTAAGATCCAACCCAATTCAATTTAATTTTACTTGCAGATAGAAAATGATCTCCACTTAATTGACCTGTGTATATTTTACTACTAGTGAAAATTCTAGAGGTAGTGTTTATCCATAAAGGATCACTTTCTTCCGCCAAACTTCCATTTCTGTCCAACACTCTGTTGTCTGAAGTAATGCTATATAAATTTTTGAAACTAAAGGAATTATTAGCATCCGCTTTAAAAGAGACATTACCAATAGCTGCTAACAACGTTTGAACACTATAATTTTTATCCAATTGATTGGTAACTAATTGTCCCGGCGCGTCGTAGGTTCTTCTATTTGTTTCGCTAAATACATTTGTTCTATTGTAAGTAACCGATGATAAAAAACCTATACTCTTAGTTTCATTTAATTTGAAATATCTTCCTAAAGTATATTGAAAACTAGTATTTGGACTAAATGTTTTTTCATACAAGCTCCAATCAGAAGTGGTAGATTTAGCTAAATCAGCAATTGCTAAAGTACTTGCTTGACTACGAATTCCTTGCAAAGCTTGAAGTTCTCCAACTCCTGGAAAGGAGGCTGGCAATCCTTTTGTACCATCGTCAATACCTATCCAATCTGTTTTTCCTGAAGCACTATAAAGTTGTTTTTTTCCAGTTGTAATTGTATTAAAACCGGAACCTATAGAAAGTGATTCAAAGTTTTTGTCTGGAGTTGCTTTAGTATTTATTTCAATAATTCCTCCGGCAAACTCTCCAGGTAAATCTGGAGTAGCTGTTTTATATATTACTAAATTATCAAGCATATTTGCTGGAAAGATATCAAATGAAAATGCTTTTCTATCTGGCTCCGTACTTGGTAATGGCGCTCCGTTTAAGTAAGTCGTATTGTATCGGTCATTCAAACCACGAATAATTACAAACTTATTATCTTGAACACTCGCTCCACTTATTCTCTTTAATACATCAGAAGTCGTTCTATCTGGTGTTCTTTTAATAGTTTCAGCAGAAATTCCATCAGAAACTCTCGCACTATTTTTTTGAACTGATAATAATGACGCAACTGATTCTGCTTTCATCTTGGTTTTCTTAATAACAACCTCGCTCAAAGTGTTATTTTTTTCTGCCATTGAAACGGTTAATGTTGTAGTTTCATCTTTTATTGCGTCAACATCTGAGATGATTTTAGTTTCTAATGTAAAATCAGAAAACTGAAGTTCTTGTTTTCCTACTGGGACATTTCTGATGATAAATTCTCCGGACGCATCTGTTTGTGTTGCTAATTTTGTGTTTAATACTTTTACCAAAACACCTGGTATCGATTTTCCTGTTCCTTCTTCAATTACTGTTCCTTTAATAATTGCGGTTTGAGAATAAATTGTACTTGAAACAAGTACGATTAATAAAGAATAAAAATACTTCATTATTAGTTTTTTAAATTTAGATTATTATTCCGCAAAATTAATATCCTAATCCTAGTCTAATGTTACCTATTTATTATGAAAAGGGAGGTTTTAAAACTCAATGTAAAATTATTGTTAAGATTTAGATACGATTTCCAAGCTTTATTGATGTTAATTTTACATATAACCAAATATTTTAAAATTCAAACAAAATAGCCAATTAACTACTTGCGCCAATTTGTCACTTTTATTGAATTGGTATTCTATTTGAATAATGAATTTTTAAATCTTAAAATTTTAATTTATGACAACTGGAAAAATCAATGTTTCGGTGGAGAATATTTTTCCACTAATTAAGAAATTTTTATACAGCGATCACGAAATCTTCTTGCGTGAGCTAATTTCTAATGGAACTGATGCTACTTTAAAATTAAAACACTTAACAAGTATTGGCGAGGCTAAAGTAGAATATGGAAATCCTATTATCGAGGTTAAAATCGATAAAGAAGGAAAAAAAATACACCTAATTGACCAAGGTATTGGTATGACCTCTGATGAAGTAGAAAAATACATCAATCAATTGGCTTTTTCTGGAGCGGAAGAGTTTCTTGATAAATATAAAGATTCTGCCAAAGATTCAGGAATTATAGGACATTTTGGCCTTGGATTTTATTCTGCTTTTATGGTGGCTTCCAAGGTGGAAATTATCACTAAATCATACAAAGACGAGCCTGCTGCACATTGGACATGCGACGGAAGCCCAGAATTTACATTGGACCCAAGTGATAAAACAACTCGTGGAACTGAAATTATCTTGCACATCGCTGAGGATTCTTTAGAGTTTTTGGAAGATTTCAAAATCCGTGAATTATTGAATAAATACAATAAGTTCATGCCTATTCCAATTAAATTTGGAACCAAAACAGAAAAAATCGAACAGAAAAAAGGGGAATCTGTTGCTGAAGAAGATAAAGATAAAATTTTTACTGAAGTAGAAGTTGATAATATAATCAACAATCCAAACCCTGCATGGACTAAGCAGCCAACAGAATTAACTGACGAAGATTACAACAACTTCTATCGCGAGGTGTACCCAATGCAATTCGAAGAACCGTTATTCCACATTCATTTGAATGTAGATTATCCTTTTAATTTAACTGGGATTCTATACTTTCCAAAATTAGGTTCCGACTTACAAATTCAAAAGGACAAAATTCAATTGTATCAAAATCAGGTTTATGTAACTGATAATGTGGAAGGAATTGTGCCTGAATTTTTAACGATGTTAAAAGGGGTAATTGACTCTCCAGATATTCCATTAAATGTATCTCGTTCTAGTCTCCAAGCAGACGGAGCTGTAAAGAAAATTTCCAATTATATTACTAGAAAAGTAGCCGATAAATTGAAATCGTTATTTACAGAAAATAGAGAAGATTTCGAGAAAAAATGGAACGATATCAAAATCGTTTTGGAATACGGAATGCTTTCTGAAGATAAATTTTATGAAAAAGCAGGCGCCTTTACATTGTATCCAACTGTTAATGATACTTATTTTACATTAGAAGAATTAAAAGAAAAATTAGCTCCAAATCAAACTGATAAAGACGGAAAATTAGTTGTTTTATATGCATCCAATAAAGAAGCGCAACACAGCTATATCCAAATTGCAAAAAATAAAGGAT
>CALPMA020000103.1 GCA_943324545.2 Chitinophaga pinensis | reverse complement strand
CGGTTATTGCTCCAGCAACGGTAATCGTGTTACCACTATTAATAGTAAATAATCTTGTCGCATTAACCGTTAGTGTTTTTGCTGAAAAAACACCGTTAGTAGTTGTGGAGTAATCTCCGTTTATAATTGCTTCAATTGAAGAAGTGGGTCCGCTTGAATTGGACCAACTTGAACCATTCCAGGTAACAGATGTAACTCCTGTAAAGGAAATACCTGAACTATAATAACTATTATTTTCAGAGTATAGGGTATAAGTATAACTTTGCCCAGGTGTTAAGCTTGTGTCTGTAAAGCTAGTTCCAGCACCATTATAAACGACTGTACCTGTACCTAATTGTGGAGCGCCAACTCCTACAGAATAAGTAGTACCTGCATTAGGGACATCGTTGTTTACTGAAGATGTTAATCTTCTAACTATCAAAACATTTTTATTGTTCCATAGAGCCCAACTCAATGTTAACTGACTGTCGGAATTAGTTACTGCAATTTGGTTTGTAGGATTTGATAAATCAGAAACAGAGAAATAAGGACAATTTCCCGCCGAAGTACTTGCTGTTAAATTTGTATCGTTAGTCCATGTTCCCGCATCTGCATAAGTAAAATTATCTCCAGCGTTAGCTTTTGCTCTTCCAACTACAAACCATGCACCAGAAGCAGTAAATTGGAAATTGTTAATGTCTCTTTGTACCCTTTTATTCGATCCAGCTCCATCTTGATACCAAGTTGCTGAAGACCAACTCCATCCTGTAGAGCCATCAGAAGCTTGTCCTATTCCAACTTCAGAACTATTCCAAGAGGGTTGACCAATTTCAAATTGAAAAAACCAAGATGTAGAAATTCTATCTCCTAAATAATAGGTTGATATTGGTCTTCCTGTAGTTAGAGGATTTACCCATATTTGAGAAAATCCTCTAGAAATCAACAAGCAAAATAACGTTATTAAGTAAATTTTCTTCATAATTATTTAATTTTTAACATATTAAACATAAAATTAAAAAATAAAATTAAAAAAAATACGATAAATTTAACTATAACGTTTTCGTGTTAATAAATTTTCTACATAAAATAAAAAAACCACTTGCCGAAACAAGTGGTCTTAATAACAACTAATAAAAAAATTATTTTTTTACCAACTTTAAAGTAACTTCTCTATCGCTAGTATCGGTAACCTTAACAAGATAAATTCCATTGTTTAAATCCCCTATTTCAAATTGGGATTCGTTATTAAAATTGTTTTTAAAATTTTTCACCAATTGTCCCGTCATAGAATAAATTTCAACATTAGTAGTATTTGCACTTAAAGTGAAATAATTTATAACTGGATTAGGAGTTAGGATCATCGATTTAGTAATTTCATTGTCATTAATACTTAAAGCAGGTAACTTATTACCATAAACAAAGAACTGACCCGCATTAATCGCAATAGGAGCGTTTACATCGGTAACATTAATACTTGAGTTATCCATCAAATTATACCATGTTCCAGTATACGGGAACGATGGTACAATAGTCAAATTGGCTACAGAAAAATTTGCCAATACCACTACATTTTTCAATTGAGTTGACGGCAAGGCATTGTCGAATATATAAATTCTTTGCTTGACATTATTCCCATCAGGACTAATTGCATAACTTCCTTCAAAAACCGGTTCGGTTATTTTTAAAGAGTTCATTTTGGACCAATCGTTATAAATTTTAGCTCTCTCTGTAACGCCAAGCCAATTTCCTGTCCATTGAGGCTGAGGCTTGGTATTTAATTTACAATCTCCGGGTGTAGGATCAGATTCAGTATTGACTGTTCCATTATTACAATCATAAATCGAATTTTGCATTCCTAAAGCCGCAAAATGCCAAATCATTTTTGGACCTGGAATTAATAATGAGGTGGCTCCAATTGCAGACATCCTTCCTAAAGCATTATTTAAATTTCCAAAAGGAGATGCCGTTCCAGCAGAATTTCCATAAGTCATAGCGCTATACATTAATCTCTCTTTATCGTGACTTTCTGGATAACCCATTACCCTTTTTCCTAAAAATCCACTGTGCGCATCGCTACCAATTCTATAAATATCTGCTCCATTAGCATACCCTTCAATAAGTTGAGTATAGGCGTAAGTCATCTCGCTCCACATCATTACCCCTTTACTTGGTGTTTCTGATAATCTATAGTTTGCCCATTCTTTTTCTTCGTTATCAGAACCTAAGTGTTCAAAAATAGCATAATGTGTTGGGTCTAAACTCCAAGAGTAATCAGCATAGTTTTTCAAAACATCAACTCTATCTTGCTGATAGGCATTGGTATTAGCTTCACTACCGGTAGCGTTTTGTGTAAATCCTTTGGTTAAATCCCAGCGGAATCCATCAATTTTAAATTCTTCAATCCATTGTTTTACTACGCGTTTTACAAAATTTTGAGTTCGTGGTTGTTGGTGATTAAAATCACTACCAACACTGTAACTATGTGTTGCAACCATATTAAAATAAGGACTGTCAGATGCTGGCCCGCCCCATCCATCTCCATCAGGATCATTCATCCACATTCTATTCATTGCGTTTCTTCCAAATGCATGGTTTAATGCCACGTCAAGAATTACAGCTATTCCGTTTTGATGACATAGATCTACGAATTCCTTCATTTTCTCTTTAGGGCCATAGAATTTATCTAAAGCCATATGATACGAAGTATTGTAACCCCAACTTTCATTTCCTTCAAACTCCATTACAGGCATTAATTGAATGGCATTTACCTTTAGGTTTTTGAAATAATCAATTCTATTTATCAAACCTTGGAAACTTCTAGTTTGATCAAAATCTCTAATCAAAACTTCATAAACTATTAAATCTTCTTTTTTAGGTTTGTTAAAATTAGTTACTTGCCAATTGTAAGGAATTTCTCCCGTTTTTAATACCGTAACTTCTCTTTCTTGACCTGCTGGGTAAGCAGGAAGATTTTGGTAGGTAGAAGCTGGAATATAGGGGTCATCAAATGGTGATAAAACCAAAGTTGAATAAGGATCTGCTGTTTTTACTAATGACGGTGAGCCTGCAATTGGAGTCATATCAACCACCCAATATTGGTAATTGTAATTTACTCCAGGGGTTAGTCCTGTTAATTCTACCCAGAATTTTCCTGAGGCAGGGTCTTTTTTCATTGCAAAATTAGCCGTAGGTTGATAGTTGTTAAAGCTTCCTGCTACATATACAAAATCTTTCCCAGGTGCGTCTAATACCAAAGTTGCCTTAGACGTATCTGAATTATAATTTATTCCATCTACTAATGAGCTTGATGGTAATGCTTGAGTTACTGTACCTGGATTAACCATTACATAAAAAAACTTAGATTGAGTAGCTCCTCCTAAGGAAATAACCAATTCATAGTTTTGGTTGGTTGTAATATTTGAATGAGTAAAAGTATAGGTTGCAGCACTTGCTACGGTATTGATACTTACTCCATTTGCTTTTAAGTTATAACTAGCATTTCCTCCAGTATTGTTAGCTGAAATAGATAAACTGCCTCCAGAATTTATTACTGTTGTACTATTTATATTTGGTTGAACCAATGTAGATTGGAATGCACCAACATTTAATTCTAAATCTACTGTTTGTGCTGTACCTGTATCACTTCTAAAAACCATATTAATTTTAGTAACTGATCCAGTAGTGACTCCATAATAGTTTAGAATTGAAGGGTTTAATGTTAATTTATATATATTTCCGGAAACTAATGTCAATGAGGGTTGAATAGAATTATTGCCCCAATTTCCAATTACATTTGACCAAGCAGTCCCATTTAATGTAACGCCAGTATGAGCATAAATTGTTCCATTATAAGCAGCTAATCCAGTTCCGGTTTTATCAAATAAAATCGTTGCAGACTGATTTGATTCTGGGGTTACCCCTCCTTGCCAAGAGACCTGAGAAAATCCTAAGGCAGTAAAAAAACAAAAAATAAAATAAATTTTTTTCATGAAATTAAAATATTTTAAAAAGGGCTTTCCTCAGAAAGCCCTTTTAAATAAATAATAATATAAATTATTGGATTGTGTAAGTGTAAACTCTTGGGTTACTTAGATCTAAAGTAATCGTTTTAGTTCCAGCTGTAGTACTAATGTTAGTTCCGCCTTCTTCAAGTTTGCCATCAGCTCCATTATCTCCATAATTTAAATCCCAACCTCCATTAGCTCTAAATTTTAATCCATTATCAGGAGCAGATTGAGCAGTTAAAGTTACTGTTACAGTCCATTTTCTGGTCGTTGGATTGTAAGTCATTGGAGTATCAGTTGACCATCCACCAGGAGTAGCATTACCGATAATTGCCCAAGTTGTTCTTTCTTGAGAGTAAGTAAGCAAAGCTGTGTTCGCTCTCAATCTGTAATAACCTGCTGTAGCAGTACAATCTGATTCACCCGTTATTTTCAATTTATTAGTAAATGTTCCATCATCACCCCAATCATCATTACCCCAGTTAAAGTTTCCTGCATTATCTGGAGCAACAAATTTGTATGCTCCATTTAAGTAAACATACCCTTCGTAGTTGGTTTGTCCATAACCAGCAGAAGCTAATTTTGGAGCTGTTCCTGGAGACCAGTTTTGGTGATTTCCAGGTACTGCAATAGTTGGTAAAGCAGTAGTGTAAGGGGTAATTAACACATTGATAGTGTTTGAATATTGAACTACACTTCCTACAGCAGCTTTAACACGAATGTCAATACTTCCTTGAGTGAATGGTCTTAAACCTGCAGAAAGAACTGCTCCGTTTAAATCAGCAACGCTCCAAGTAATGTTAGTTGCAGTTGTAGTTCCAGCTGGAGTAATAGCAGCAAAGCTAGTTCCTGTTACCGCCATTTCTAAAGTGTAATCCACTTGTGTTGGTGTGGTAAAATCAGCAGCGCTCCAAGTCACTGTAATAGCAGGGTTAGTTGCTAAAGCAGGAGTTAAAACTGTTGAAGCTCCTGATAGTGGTGTTAATATTGAGAAACTACCTTTCGCCTGAGCTAATTGGAAGTTTTGTTCATCCGAACAAGATCCTAAAGTTGCAAATGCAATTGCAGCTATGATAATTTTAAATGTATTTTTCATTTTAAAGTATTTATTTATTAAACTTAGTTATTAGTAACCTGTATTTTGAGTTAAATTTGGATTAGCAGCAACGCTTTCAGCTGGTAATGGGAATAATTTAAAGTGTGGAGGAATTGCAATTCCATTTACTCCATTTCCTTTCCATGCCCAGTTATAACTTCCTCCAGTAAATTTACCGAAACGAATTAAATCTTGTCTTCTATGAGCTTCCCAGTGTAATTCTCTTAAACGCTCATCTAAAATAAAATCTAAAGTTAAATCTGCAGCGGCAATCGTTTGTCCGTTAGCTCTTGTTCTTAATGAGTTTACAAAACCTAAAGCTTGTGCAGCGGTAACACCTGTTGCTCCTCTTAATTGACATTCAGCAAGCATTAAATAAACATCGCCTAAACGGAATAACGGGAAATCCGTATCAACAAATCCTTGGTCTGAACCATTTGCTCCTGTTGAAGTTTTGTTAGAAAATTTAGTGATAATATAACCACTATCTCTGTCTGAAACAGTTGTAATAACTGCAGTTCTACCTGCCGTGATTAACGTTTTTCTAGCATCATTTGCAAATGCAGCATCAGCAAATTTATCTCCAAATTGTTTTCTCACACGTAAAGCTCCACCCCATCCGCCTACGCCAAGAGATGCTCCGTTTCCTTCAATTGAACCAACTTGACCGTTAATGATTACTGTTGTTGGACCATAGTTTTGAGTTGTTCTACCGTCTGATTGTAAAGGGAAGATAATTTCATTTCTAGCACTATTCGTATTGCTATCTGCCATGAAATTATGACTATAGCTTGTTGCTAAAGAATATCCTCCACCAATTACTTTGTTAGCGTAAGTCACACACTCATTGTATTTTGGAGCTCCAAAATAACTTTCGTGGTTCAAGTACATTTTAGCTAATATCATCCATGCTAATCCTTTGTCCGCTCTACCAAATTCATTGGCTTTAGCGTTAGTTAAATTAGCATCGTTTTCTAAAGCCAATAACTCAGATTCGATAAAATTAAATAATTGTTGTCTGTCATATTGTGGCCCTCTGTAATCACCTACTGGATCATTTTCAGTCACAAATGCCGCTTTTCCAAACATATCCATAATGTGGTAGTAAGCTAAAGCTCTAAGAACTCTAACCTCAGCACGGTATTTTTGAATATCAGCTCTAGTAGCAGCAGAAACTCCTCTAGAATTTAATTTAGAATCTGTAGTTTGTCTTAAATATTCATTTACTAATGCTACTTGGAACATTGCTCTACCATACATTCCTCTGAATATTGGGTTAGAAGCAGTCCAGTTAGTTCTTTGAATATCTGCAGTTCCTGGATCATTTTCATACGACCAGATTACTTCGTCTGTTGATAGATCTTGCATGTACCAAAGACATCTTCCATACTGGCTAGTACCAGCATCAATTCCTGAAATATTTGACGATCCTGCTCCTGATGTTCCAGTTAATGATAAATTACCATAAACTCCTGCTAAGCCTTGTTTGTACGAAGCTTCAGTTGAGAAGAATTCATCAGATAAAAATTGATCATCATCTTTAGGTATGGTGTTCAAATCGTCTGTACAAGAAAGTACAGTCAATGCCAATGCTAAATAAGATAGTTTAAATAGATTTTTCATTTTTTTCTGTATTAAAATTTAATGTTAGCTCCAAATAAAAGCGTTCTTGGTCTTGGATAAATTGTATTATCGATACCATT
>CALPMA020000102.1 GCA_943324545.2 Chitinophaga pinensis | reverse complement strand
GTAGATTTTATAGCTATTTTCTCTTTTATTGCGTTTAAATATTAAATTTAATTTTATTATTTAAGGTCTGTCAAGCCCGAATGGCGGAATTGGTAGACGCGCTGGTCTCAAACACCTGTGGGAAACCGTGCCGGTTCGACTCCGGCTTCGGGTACAAAAGCTCTTCTGAAAAGAAGGGCTTTTTTCATTTTCGGAAGCGGAGTCAAACTTTTTTTGTTTGCTCTGCTTCGGGTACAAAAGCGCTGAAGAAAAGAAGGGCTTTTTTCATTTTCGGAAACGGAGTCAAACTTTTTTTGTTTGCTCGGCTTCGGGTACAAAAGCGCTACTGAAAAGAAGGGCTTTTTTAATTATTAGAGTAATCAAATAATTATCTTTTAACTCCCACTGAATCAGACTTCAAAAAAACAAACAAATTACTTTATTTAAATATTTTCTTATCTTGCAACTTATTTACCCTTAAAATCAAACCAAATTTCAAACAATTTGTATAATATACATATGAAAAAAATCATACTTTATATATTTCTTCTTTTCACAGTAGCATTCTATGGTCAAATCTCAGGATTAAATCAACCAACGATAAATAATAAAGTTTGTGACGATAACTACGACGGCTTTGCCTCATTTTCAATGGCTTCAATTTCTGGGGAAATTGTAGGTCAAATTACACTTAACTATTTAGTAACTCACCATTTATCTCAAAGTGATGCCGCTACAGGAGCTAATCCATTGCCAAATACGTACATTAATACTGTTGTAAATACCCAAACGATTTTTGCAAAAGTGATTAATATTACTACTAATCAAAATCAAATGGTTACCTATAATTTAGTTGTAAATCCTAGACCAGCAGTGATCACTTATTCAATGAATATTTGTGACAACGATGGAACGATTAATGGAATTACAACTACTTCACCATTGTCTAGTTTCAATCCGTATTTTTCAACTAATAATCAATATACTATCTCCTACTTTCGAACTCAAGCTGATGCTCAAGCAAACACAAATGCATTAGTTCAAACAACTCCTTATACCAATATTAATCCATATCAAGAAGCACTTTTTGTAAGAGTGCAAACTAGCGCTGGGTGTTTTTGTATTTCGCAATTGGTGTTAGTAGTTCAGTCATGTACAGTAACATGTCCAAGTCCAACCGCCTTGACTTCTTCTAATATAACCTCTACCACTGCAGTATTAAATTGGGTTGGTTCAAGTGCGCCCAGTCAATATGAAGTTTATGCCGCTTTAGAAGGGAATACATTTCCAACAGTCACAACTCAAGGAATAATAGTAACTAGCACCCCATATGTTTTTTCAAATTTACTTTGTGGCTCTATTTACAATTTATATGTTAGAACAGTTTGTGTGAATAATGCAAAAAGTGCTTGGGCCGGGCCAATAAGAATCACTACGCTGCCTTGCGGCCCTGTAATTGGTCAACCTGCAAATTTAACTCAATGTCAAAATAACGGTCAAGCTTGTTTTAATTTAACTACAAATACTTCGATCATTTTAGCCAATTTAAATCCTACAACCTACACAGTTACATATTTCATATCGCAAGCAGATGTTACAAACAACACTAATGCTATTGCAAATCCAAGTCAATATTGTATTACTACTGCTTCACAAGTTATTTTTGCAAGGGTAACCAATACGATTGATAATACATTTCAAGTTATTAGTTTTTCGATTGTTGCTTCCGAATTTGAAGCAACTGTTCGAGTTCTAGCTGATATGACTCAATGTGATGATAATAATGACACGGTGGTTAACTTTAATTTGACTTCTGTTCAAGCTCAACTAAATTCTACGTATGTTTTAGAATATTATACTTCTCTTGCAAACGCACAAAATAGAATTGTTCCAATTACTAATCCTGCAGTATTTAATGCGGGAACTCAATCGCCTTCAACTACCATTTTTATAAGAGAAATTAATCCTACTACTTGTGATATAATTTATAAATTTAATGCAATAGCTTATGCAGTTTGTAACAATGCCTATGTTTGTAATACCGCTAATTCATTGTGTAGCGCTTTAGGAATACCCTTTGCAAACACAAACCAAGGAATTCGAGCTGAGAATGGAAATAGTTATGGATGTTTAGGTAGTCAACCTAATCCTACCTGGTTTTATTTGCCAATAAGTAGAGCCGGAAACATTAATTTAATGATCCAACAAAGCACCGATATTAGCTTTAATACAGGGATGTTGGACGTAGATTACATTTGTTATGGTCCATTTACGAGTCCAACAACACCTTGTAATGGGCAATTAACTACCGATAAAATCGTAAGTTGTAGTTATTCAGTTTCTGCAAATGAATATCCAGTAATTCCAAACGCATTACCTGGGCAGTATTATTTAATTATGACAACCAACTTTAGTAATCGAGCGGGATTCATAAAAATTACAGAATTGACAACTACTACAGGAGCTATCAATTGTTCAGGATTGCGTTTGAATGCCTTTTTAGATTTGAATTCAAATGGAACTCAAGACTCTGGTGAACAAAATTTCCCATTAGGACAATTTCATTATGAAGTGAACCAAAACGGGAATCCACATCATTTAATTGCCCCTAGTGGAGTTTACAACATTTATGATATAAATCCTACCAATTCATACAATATCAGTTATACCATAAATTCAAATTATAACTCTAATTATACAGTTACTACAAGCTCCTATTCCAATGTGAATGTAGTAGTGGGATCAGGCATGCAGATTTATAATTTTCCTGTAAGAGTTACTAATAACTATGCTGATATTGGAACTATTTTAGTACCTACCCAACAGCCGAGACCAGGATTTACCTATACCAATAGAATTATTTATGCCAATTTAGGGACTCAAACAGTAGCCTCTGGCACTCTTACATTTAATAAAGATGCTCGCGTTACCATAACTGCAAATACACAAACAGGAACTATTGCAACTCCAACAGGTTTTACCTATAATTTCAACAATTTGTTGCCTTTTGAAGTTAGAATGATGACCGTTACAATGCAAATTCCAACAATTCCAACGATTGCTTTAGGTAATTTACTGACCAATTCAGTTTCAATAACTCCATTAACAGGTGATGTTGTTCCTGCTAATAATGCTGCTTCAGTTAGTCAAATTGTTATTGGTTCTTATGACCCAAATGATAAAATGGAAGCGCACGGGGAACAAATTTTATTTTCTAGTCTTACAACAAATGACGATCTAACTTATACTATTCGTTTTGAAAACACAGGTACTGCAAGCGCTATAAATGTTCGAGTAAACGATGTTTTAGATTCTAAACTAGACGAAACATCTATAAAAATGGAAAGTGCAAGTCACAGCTATGTAATGGACAGAATAGGAAATAATATTAATTGGAAATTTGACAATATTGAGTTACCAGCAACTTCTATGAATCCTATAGCTTCTAACGGATATATCCAATTTAAAATCAAACCAAAACCTGGATATGCCATCGGGGATATTATACCCAATACGGCTTCTATCTATTTTGACTTCAACCCAGCAATAATTACTAATACTTTCCAAACTAAATTTGTAACGGTACTAGCATTAGATGAATTTGAAAACGGAAGTTTCGTATTCTACCCAAATCCAGCATCTAATTTTGTAACTATTTCATTAAAAGATGCGGCCAATTCAATTTCAGCAATTGTAGTTTATGATGTACTTGGCAAAATGATTTTACAGAAAACACCTTCTAATTCTATAACATCTGAAACTATAGATTTGTCATCGGTTAATTCCGGAATTTATTTTATAGAAGTTCAAACCGAAAATAACAACAAGGTAGTTAAGAAATTACTAGTCAAGTAATTTGTAATAATTAAAAGCCCTCAATCGAGGGTTTTTACTTTTTAGAGCAATTTTTGTATGCCAAATAATAATTCCTTATTTTTGAAAATGTAATTTGATATTTCAAATGAAAAAGGGCTTCGCTTTACTATTAGTTATTTTAATTTCTTCCTGTCAATATTTTGGGGGCGAAGTGCCGTCTAAAAAAGATTTGTTAGACAAAGAGTTGAATGCCATTAATTGGAATGAAGTGGATGAATTTCCTTCCTTTTCAGAATGTGATAAAATTAAAGACGAAAGAATGCAAAAACAGTGTTTTTTCGAGTTTTTAACCCAAACTATCCAAGAAAAATTAAGTTCAGATACGCTGGCGACGCTATACCCAGAATTAGACACCATTGAAGTTAAAGTAACCGTGTTTCCAAATTCAAATATGAAATTTGAACCTCAATTTCCAAAAGATAGCACTGCCTACGACACCATTAAAATTGATAGTATTTTACAATCCCGATTAGTGAATTTTCCTAAAGTTCACCCAGCAACTAAAAGAGGACTTCCTGTAAAAACGCAATTTATTTTACCGGTAATAATAAAATCAGAATAGTTATTTAGGTTTGAATATCAATACAAAATAACTTCCTATTATGGCTGGTAAAACTAAATTTAGAAACCAAATTATGGTACTAATAAAAACTACAATCCATTCATTTACACCTAATATCCCGAAGAAGTACAAAGCAACACTTCCTTTAACTGCAAAATCTAAAAATTGAAATGTTGGCAAGGAAGAAGCTAAAAAATAAACACTTGCTATAGCCCCAATTAATGTAAAATAAGGTAGCTCAACATCAAATGCTAAAAATAAAAAATAGTATTGATGTGATAATACCAAGTACCTGCAAACGGCTAAATAGAAGTTTATTTGATGAATTTTTCGTGGAATTTCATTCAGTTTCTGAATTAATTTTTCAATAGAATAACCTTTAATGTCAAACTTCTTCAAAGTAAATCCGAGGGTTAAGATGCTAATTATTGTAGCAATCAAAATTAAATCCCACTTGAAATAACCCAAATAGAACAATCCAATTATTCCAAAAAATAAACTTACCAATACTTGAACCCCATTACATATCAAATTCAAAAAAATAATATTTTTGGTTTGTATTTTTTCAAAAAACAAGGCCTTTGCAGCGTATTCTCCAACACCATTTGGCGTGAATAATCCGGCTGTTAGTGCACTTAAAACTTGATTGGTGGCCTCAAATAAAGAAATTTTATTTATAAAAGAAACTAAATTTCGCCATTTTAGAATTTCAAAGAACCTATTCAATAGGCTCAATAATAAAATAAAGGAAATCCCTAAAAACGATTTATTTTTATTAAATTTCTCTATAAATAATACCCAATTCAGTTCATCATTATGGGCTAATTGGTCATAAATAAAAAAAAATGCACACCCAACAATTAAAAGTTTGATTAAAAGAACAAGTAATTGTTTAGCTTTGTGTGAAATTGATAGCATCAGTATTTTCTTAATGAAAAAAAGTACATTATTATAATGGGCTAAAATACTAAATAAACCGCTAAACAAATTCAAAATTGACAAAAGAAAGAATCATATTAGGTATAGATCCAGGAACTACCATCATGGGATTCGGCTTAATTAAAGTAGTTGGGAAAAACATGGAATTTTTGCAATTAAACGAGTTGCAATTATCAAAATATGACAATCATTACCAACGATTAAAAATAATTTTTGAGAGAACGATTGAATTAATTGAAACACATCATCCCGATGAAATTGCAATTGAAGCTCCGTTCTTTGGAAAAAACGTGCAGTCTATGTTAAAACTCGGTCGAGCACAAGGAGTTGCAATGGCGGCTGGACTTTCGCGAGATATTCCCATCACAGAATATGAACCTAAGAAGATAAAAATGGCCATCACCGGAAACGGAAATGCTTCCAAAGAGCAAGTGGCTAAAATGTTACAACAACTTTTAGGGCTTAAAGAATTGCCTAAAAATTTAGATTCCACAGACGGTTTAGCGGCTGCCGTATGTCATTTTTTTAATTCAGGAAAAACAATTGGCGAAAAGAGTTACACTGGTTGGGATGCTTTTGTGAAGAATAATGAATCTCGCGTAAAAAAATAAAATGTCCGGAATCTATATTCATATTCCTTTTTGCAAACAAGCTTGTCACTATTGTGACTTTCATTTTTCGACTTCCATTAAAAAGAAAGAGAAAATGATTTTGGCTCTTACCAATGAATTAAAAATGCGCAGATGGGAGTTTGAAAATGAAAAAGTAGAAACCATTTATTTTGGTGGCGGAACACCTTCAATTTTACAAACTAGCGATTTAAATTACCTAATTGATGAAGTTTACAAAAATTATTCCGTGATTGAAAACCCTGAAATTACAATTGAAGCCAACCCAGATGATTTAACCAAAGATCGAATTATCGAGTTATCAAAAACCAAAATCAACCGATTGAGCATTGGAATTCAATCCTTTTTTGAGGACGATTTAAAGCTGATGAATCGGGCTCACAATGCTGAGGAAGCAAAAAAATGTTTGGAAATTGCAACCCAATATTTTGATAATATTTCTCTCGATTTGATTTATGGAATTCCAGGAATGAGCAATGAAATTTGGAAAAAAAATATCGAAATTGCTTTGTCTTTTGGAATCCCTCATATTTCAAGTTATGCTTTAACAGTAGAATCTAAAACTGCCCTCCATAAATTAATTCAAGAGGGCACTATCGAAAAACCAAATGATGATGTTGCGCAAGTACACTTTTCAATTTTAGTAGAATTGCTCGAAACCAATGATTTTATTCATTATGAATTGTCGAATTTTGGAAAGGCAAATTACTTTTCAAAAAATAATTCTTCGTATTGGCTAGGAAAAAAGTACATCGGAATTGGCCCTTCAGCTCATAGTTATAATGGAATTTCTAGAAGTTGGAATGTCTCTAACAATTCACTTTATTTAAAAGCAATTCAAGAAAACCAACTTCCTAATGAAGAGGAAACCCTCACAATTACCGATCGATATAATGAATATATTATGACTGGATTACGAACCATTTGGGGTGTTTCATTAGGTAAAATTAAAACAGAAT